>NZ_LKKV01000079.1:0-67033 GCF_001902585.1 Streptobacillus notomytis
TTTATCTTTAAATCCATTTGTGGTTAATTTTTCAGTTAAACCTAGACTTATGATAGAAAAAGATGGTAAAGATTTAGTTACAAAGTTTGGAATTGAGTATGCAAAAGGTACAGAGTTTACAAGTATAGTGGGATTTAAGAAAATTGTTAAGTCTAGTAGAAATACACTTGAACAGGAATTGAAACCTAATATTTTAAGTATATTAAAAGCTAGAAATACAAATGAGTATAATAAAGTTAATGAAAAATTTTTTAATTTATTCTTTAATGGAGAATTAAAACATACACTAACACATTTTGTAGAGGTTAGAAAAGAAGATAGTAAATTTAGATTAAACGTTAAGGCTGATAGTATAAAAACTGTAGGATATGAAGAAATAAATGATGAACCTATAGAAAAAGTTGAATTGATAAAACCTAAGACATATTTTGCTTGGAATTATCAAAAATATTCGTATTTGAAATTTTGGGATAAGGAATATAATTACTTTTTTGACGTTAAGACATTAAAAACAACAGAGAAAAATAAGAAAATTAGAAATTTGGATAATAAGATATATAATTTTGAATTTGACGCTGAATATAGACAGAATAAAGGTATTAATTTTGATGTTAATTTAGATGTGAGTTATAATGAAACTAAATTAATAGGTTTAATTGAAAAGACTACAATTACTGAAAGAATATCAAAAGTTGTGCATACTCAAACTAAGAGTTCATCACCTAGTATTACTGATGATATTATAAATAAGCCTGAAAATCAAGTAGAATTAACTGAAGGAAGTTTAGTAGAATCGCTTAAAAAATATGTTAAAGGCAAAAATCCTTATGATGAGAAAATATATTCAGCACAAAGAGGATTTTTAAGCTTTTCATATGAGGAAATGACAGAGGAGAAAATAAGTAGAATACTTGATTATCCTAAGACCGTAATAGAATTAAAAAAGAGTAAAGATAATATTTTCTTACGTACTAAGAGGATAAATGCAAATTTAGATACATATTTAGGTTATAGCTTTAATCCTTTAAATAATGTGATATTATCTTTTGGAATTAAACATAATTTGACTGCTGAATATATTTCTATTGATAAGATTATAATAGATGATACAGAGTTATTTGGAAGCAGAAAATTATTATTTAAGAATAAAATAAGTCCAGAAGTTAAAATGACATATAATTTAATTAATAATTTAAATGCAAGATTAAGTGCAGAATTACCTGTAAGTTTTGAAAATAAGGAATATAAAGATGTTAAGTTCAATGTTAAGACAGGACTTGAATATAGATGGTAAAAAAAGATATCTAAATTTTAGATATCTTTTTTATATAAATCTTATAGTAAATATTGAACTAAAAATAAAATGAAGTAATAGTATAAAATTATGTATAGGAATAAAGTTATCACTTAATCCTAAATTTGTAATTATAAGCAATATGTTAATTATAAGATAAATTATTGCATAAAAATTAAAATGTAAGATAGGAAAACTATTACCAACAAAATGTATTATTGCTGGAGCAATATTTGCTAAATTAGGATTAACCATAAATATAAGTATAGTTATTATCTCAAATAATAGTATAGGAACTATTAATACATCTAATACATTAAATGGATATTTTAATCTGAAAAATTTGCTTATACTTATATATATTTTAATATATGCAATTATTATAACAAGTAATATTAAAAAATTAAACATTTTGTTCCCCTTATTTTGATATAACAAAAGTATAGCATAAATTAAAAGGCTTTACAATAATAGATAGTTATTGTATACTATGATTGTTAAATAAACTACTGCAATGGAAGAAATTGCCTAGTTAAACGGAGGGAAACATGGAAAGGAAACCTATAATGAAAGTAATGGATGGAAATGAAGCCGCCGCTTATATTTCTTACGCCTTTACAGAAGTTGCAGCAATTTATCCAATAACTCCATCTACAAATATGGCAGAATACACAGATGAATGGGCTTCAAAGGGGAAAAAGAATATTTTTGGGACTATACCAAAGGTAATTGAAATGCAATCGGAAGCTGGAGCAGCAGGTGTAGTTCATGGATCATTGCAAACAGGTGCTTTAACAACAACCTTCACAGCATCTCAAGGACTATTATTAAAACTTCCAAATATGTATAAAATTTCAGGAGAACTTTTACCAGGAGTAATACATGTTGCAGCAAGGTCAATTTCAACACATGCACTTTCAATTTTTGGAGATCATCAGGATATATACGCAGCAAGAACTACAGGTTGGGCAATGCTAGCCTCATCATCTGTACAAGAAGTTATGGATTTAGCTGGAGTAGCTCATTTATCCGCTATTAAATCAAGAGTGCCATTTTTGCATTTTTTTGATGGTTTTAGAACTTCACATGAAATACAAAAAATTGAAATAATTGAATATAACGAGTTAGAAAAATTAATAGATATGGAAGCTTTAAAGAAATTTAGAATGAAAGCTTTAACACCAGATGCACCAGTAACAAGAGGTACAGCACAAAATGATGATATATTTTTTCAGGCAAGAGAAGCACAAAATATTTTCTATAACAATTCAATAGATATAGTAAAAGAATATATGAAAGAGATCTCTAAAATTACTAGTAGAGAATATAAGCCTTATACATATTATGGTCATCCAGAAGCAAGGTCTGTAATTGTTGCGATGGGATCTGTATGTGAAACTATTAAGGAAACAACAGATTTTTTAAATTCACGTGGAGAAAAGGTTGGTATGATTAAGGTAAGCTTATATAGACCATTTTCTGCTATTGATTTTTTACAAGAAATACCTAAAAGCGTTAAAAAAATTGCAGTATTAGATAGAACTAAAGAACCTGGTTCTTATGGTGAACCTCTTTATTTAGATGTTAAATCAGTTCTTTATGGAAGAGAGAATGCACCAAAAGTAGTGGGTGGAAGATATGGACTGGCTTCTAAAAATGTAAATCCATCTCATATTATTTCTGTATTTAAAAATTTAGTATTAAAAGAACCCAAAGATCATTTTACAGTAGGAATAAAAGATGATGTTACATTTACATCTCTTCCTATATATGAAAATCCAGATTTATCAAAAGATAGTGATATTTCATGTCTTTTTTTTGGATTAGGATCAGATGGAACTGTAGGAGCTAATAAAAGTAGTGTAAAAATAATTGGAGATTTAACAGATAAATATGTGCAAGCATATTTTTCTTATGATTCTAAAAAAGCTGGAGGTATTACTAGATCACATTTAAGATTTAGCAATAGCCCTATAACTTCAACCTATTTAATTAGTAATCCTAGTTTTGTATCATGTTCTAATCAGACTTTTTTAAAAAAGTATGATGTACTTTCAGGATTAAGAAAAAAAGGTATTTTTTTATTAAATAGTATATATGAGGGAGAAAAGTTAATTGAAAGTTTACCTAAAAAGATAAAAAGAGAGCTTGCTTTGGCAGAAGCAAGATTTTTTGTAATTAACGCAAATAAAATAGCTTATGATTTAGGTATGATAAGTAAAACTAATACTATATTACAATCAGCTTTTTTTAAACTTATTGATATAATAGATTTTGATGTTGCAAAGGAAGAGTTAAAAAAACATATTCTTAAAAACTATGGATTAAAGGGAGAAGATATAGTTTCTAAGAATTTTAAAATGGTAGAACTAGCAGAAGAACATATTGTTGAGATAGAAGTAAAAGAAGAATGGGCAAGTTTAGTAGATGAAAATGAATATCTAACCTTAGATTATGGAAATAGTTTAGATAAAAATTCTTTTATGGCTAGAATTGCTGAACCTATGACATCATTAAAAGGAGATGAATTACCAGTTTCTATATTTGATGGATATGAAGATGGTACTTTTGAAAATGGAGAAGCAAATTTTGAAAAAAGAGCTATAGCTAAATATATACCTGAATGGAGACCTGAACACTGTATACAATGTAATCAATGTTCTTATGTTTGTCCTCATGCAGCCATAAGACCTTTTTTAATTGATGAGAAAGAATTAGAAAATATACCAAATAGTATGGATTTATTAAATCCATTAGGAAAAGGACTTGAAAGATTAAGGTATAGAATACAGGTTTCACCTCTTGATTGTACAGGTTGCACGGCTTGTGCAGAAGTATGTCCTGCAAGAAATAAAGCCTTGGTAATGAGGCCTATAGAAGAACAACTTGAAAAAGGTGAAAAAGAAAATGCAGATTATTTATATAATCATGTTACATACAAAGATGAATACTTTAATAGAGAAACAGTTATAGGTTCACAATTTGCTAAACCATTATTTGAATTCTCAGGTGCTTGTGCAGGGTGTGGAGAAACACCATATATTAAACTTCTGACTCAGTTATATGGAGATAGAATGATGATAGCAAATTCTACGGGATGTTCATCTATTTATGGTGGTTATGCACCATCTACACCATATACAACTAATGATAAGGGTCAAGGGCCATCATGGGCTTCTTCTTTGTTTGAGGATACAGCTGAATATGGTTATGGTATGTTGCAAGCTAGTGAAAAATTGAGGATGAGAGTAGTAGAATTAATAGATAATTTAAGTAAAAAAGAAGATATAGATAAGATTTTAAAAGAAATATTAGAAAAATATTTAGGTGTAGTAAATAATGCTTCTGAGATACAAAAGATTAAAGAAGAGTTATTAAGCATTTTAGAGGAGAATAAGGACAGGTATGAAGAAATAGAAAAAATTTTAGAACTTAAATATTATTTAAATCAGAGATCTATTTGGGTTATAGGTGGAGATGGTTGGGCTTATGATATAGGGTTTGGTGGACTTGATCATGTTTTAGGAACTGGAGATAATATTAAAGTATTAGTTCTTGATACAGAAGTTTACTCAAATACAGGTGGTCAATCATCATCTTCATCACCTATAGCATCTGTTGCTAAATTTACTAATAATGGTAAGAGAAGAAAGAAAAAAGATTTAGCCTCAGTCATGATGAGTTATGGAGATATATATGTAGCAAAAATTTCTATGGGTGCTAATCAAAATCAGACATTAAAGGCTTTAAAAGAAGCTCAAGAATATGACGGACCAGCTATAGTTATAGCGTATTCACCTTGTATTGCTCATGGTATTAAAGGAGGACTTGGAATAGCTAATGAACATGAAAAATTAGCAACAGAAGTAGGTTATTGGCCTCTTCTTAGATTTGATCCAAGGAGAACTAAAACAGGTAAGAATCCATTACAGCTTGATAGTAGAAAACCAAATTGGGATAAATACATGGATTTTTTAATGAGTGAAACAAGATTTACTTCACTTATGAAAACTAATCCAGAAATGGCAACAGAGTTATTTGAAAACAATATGAATAATTCTAAGGAAGTATGGAATTATTATCAAAGATTATCTAAAATGGATTATAAAGAGGAATAAATCCTTGGTAAAACCAAGGATTTTTTATTTACTTTCAGTAAAAATTAAGATATAATTAAAAAAAGGGGGATAGTAATGAAAAATAGGGGCATAACATTAATAGAGGTAATAATTTATATATCACTTATTTTATTTACATTTTTTATATCATCAAAATCTTATCGTGCTATTTTAGAAAAACAAAAGCTTAAAAAGGAAATAATTGAAATTACAAGTTTATTTAGAAAAAATCAAAAGATATCAGAAATATATGGAAAACATATATCTATGTATTTTGATTTAGAAAATAAAGAAATATATTTTGGTAAAACTAGTTTAAAATTATCTGATGAATTTACATATTTAAGTAAAAATAAGTATAAAAATAATAATTTTGAAAGATATTTTACTGAATATGGTAATCTTAATAAGGGATTTAATTTAATAATATTAAATAAATCGGGGAATATAATTGCTGAGCTATCATTTGATAGTAGTAATAGTATTTCATACCCTGTAATAACAGTAAAAGGAATAAATTTATGAAAAAGTATTTATATATTTTTGCTATTTTTATCCTTTTTATATTCTTTAATTTATATAAGTTTAATGTAGATAATATATCTTATGGACTAATTTATAGTTTAGATGTTAAAGTAGTGGGTAAAAGTATGAATGTTATTAAGATTAATAATAAGTATACTAATAAAAGTATGATTTTAAGAAATAATGAAGGATTAAAATATGGTAGATACACTATCTCATATGTTTGGGATAATAAGAAAAGTGGGAGGATGTTAGATGTAAAACCTAGTTATTTTAATACTTATAGGCAATATATCTTAGATGTTATAGATAAATCTTATGAAGATTTTGAAACTCGTGCTATAAGTAGGGCAATAATACTTGGTGATAAAGGTGATATTGATAGAGACGTATTAAAAATATTTAATTACTTAGGTATCATACATTTAATTGCTATTTCTGGCTTACATATTCATCTTATATCATCTATTTTTAAAAATAAGTACATATCCTTTATTTTTGTTAGTATTTATTCTGTATTAATTGGATTTTCAGCATCTATAAAAAGAGTTTATTTAATGAAATTACTAGGTTTTTTTGGCTTAAGCAAAAGTGATGCATATATAGTAAGTATAGTTATACTGTTATTAAATAACATATATAATATTTTTGATTCAGGTTTTGTTTATACTTTTTCATCAGTATTTGTACTCATATACATACTGCCTTTAATTAAGAATAATAATCTTAGTCTTATTTATCTAAATCTATGTATTCAAATAGCTATTATGCCTTTTTCTTATTATTTTTCTAATATTATTCCATTATTTTCCTTTTTAGTAAATATATTAATGATACCAGTATTTACTTTGCTTATAGAAATGATATTTATGAACTTTATTTTAAATGTTTTTGGTATTTCAATTTTTTCAATATTAGTAGATAAGTATTATAATCTAGTTATGGAATTAATATATGTTTTATCAAACTTTAAATATATAAGTATAGAATTAGAATATTTTAATTTATATATTTTCATTCTTTTACTTATTTTCAGTATATATATATTGTTAAATATATACAAAGAAGACTAAAAAAAAACATTTGGTATTTGTTAGATAAATAAAGGGAAAACCTATATTAATACTGAATTTGTAAGCTTGAAGAAGGTAGGTAAAAGTGATATAATTATTCTAAAGCTTTGGAGGTGGTAAAATATGAAAATAGAGTATATTAAACCTCAGAATAATAAAAAAGAAAGTATATATATATTAATAACAATAATGTTTTTATTAATAATATCAGTGTTATTAATAACATTTACAAAAAGTAGTTATGAATATAAAGTTTTATCAGAAAAGAAAATAAGTAGCTTTGAGAGTTTTAGTTCAGAAGAAAATGGTATATATTCAGATTTATATAACTTTAGCACAAATTTAGAATTTTTTGCTAAAGATAGTGGATATCCAAGTATAGAAAATCTTGAAAATGAATATATTTATCCTTTTGTTAAAGATGATTTATGGGAAAAAAGAGGAAAGCTTAAATGGAGTTTAATTATTAAAGAAAAGCATTATTATTATTTAGGTATAAGTAAGGATGAAAGTATAGGAAATTTCCTAGTAGATTCATTTGTTGAAGGAAATGATGTTAAAAATATTATTAAATATTATAAGGGTGAAATAAGAGAAAAAGATATTTTAAAAATTTCTAATATGTTTTATGAAGTAAAGCCTTTAACTGGTGAAGATATATAAAGGGGATAAAATGCAAAAAGGTGTAGAATTAGTTTTAAAAGATGTCTCACTTAATTTGGGAGGAAATCAGATACTTAAAAATATTAATGTAGATATTAAAAGTGGAGAAATTCATTGCCTTATAGGTCCAAATGGTGGTGGAAAATCAAGTCTAATAAAGTGTATGTTATCTTTAGTTCCTTTTGAGGGAGAAATAAAGATGATGTATGATGATGAAAAGATTATAGGTTATGTTCCACAAAATTTAGACTTTGATAAAACGCTTCCTATCACTGTAGAAGATTTTTTAACTATGATTTTTCAAGATAAACCTGTATTTTTAGGTGTTAGTGAAAAAACTAGATTAATAGTAGAAGAATTATTAAAGAAAATAGATATGTATCATAAAAAAGATAGAATGTTAGGTTCTCTATCAGGTGGAGAACTTCAAAGAGTGCTTCTTGCACAGGCTTTGCATCCACAACCTAATTTATTGATCTTAGATGAACCATTTTCAGGAATAGATGCAGTTTGTGAGAGTTATTTTATAGAAATGATACAAAAACTTAAAGAAAAAGGCACAACTATAATCTGGATACATCATAATTTAAAACAGGTAATGGAAATTGCTGATAAAGTAACTTGTATTAAGGGAACAGTAATATTTAGTGGAGTTCCTAAGGAAGAAATAGTAGAAGAAAGAATATTTGATATTTTTTCATAGGGGAGATAGAATGGAAGTTTTGAGAAACTTTTTAGCAGAACTTGCTAATAGTGGTATATTACCTGAGTTCTTTGCATATGGCTTTGTTGTTAATTCTTTAATTGCAGCTATATTAATAGGGCCTATGCTTGGAGGTACAGGAACTATGGTGGTAATTAAGAAAATGGCTTTTTTTTCAGAATCTATAGGTCATGCTGCTATTGCAGGTATTTCTATAGGTATACTATTAGGAGAACCGTATAATTCACCATATATCATGCTATTTAGTTATTGTATAATATTTGGGCTTATAATTAACTACACAAGGAATAGAACTAAGATGGGGACAGATACACTTATAGGAATATTTTTATCAATATCTATAGCATTAGGAGCAATTTTACTTATATACATATCAGGTAAAGTTAATTCACATATGTTAGAAACTGTACTTTTTGGTTCTATACTTACAGTATCAGATTTTGATTTGACAGTGCTTTTATTCACAAATATTACATTAATTATTTTAATAATGTTATGGTATAACAAAATGTTACTTTCAAGCTTTAATAAGAATATATCTATAGTAAAAAATGTAAATGTAGTATTTTTAGAATATGTGTTTATACTAATAATAACTATTATTACGGTAGCGTCTGTTAAAATAATTGGAGCAGCTTTAGTTGAAGCCCTCCTTATAATCCCAGCAGCTGCAGCAAAGAATCTATCTAAATCTATTAAACAATTCATATTACAAAGTATAGTTTTTTCAACTATTAGTTGTCTTTTAGGAATCATAGTGCCATTACTATTATCGCTATCATTACCTTCAGGACCAGCAATAATATTAGTTGCTTCAACAATATTTTTTGTGACTATGATTATAAAAAATGTGATGAAAAAATATAAAGAAGGAGTAATGTAATGAAAAAAATATTATTTATACTACTTATAACCTTAAGTGTTTTTAGTAATGGATCTGTGAATAAAAAGATAATAACATCTAATCAAGTTTCATATACTTTAGCAAGTAATGTAGTTAAGGGAACAGATATTAAAGTAATTTCTGCAGTAGATTCATATACAGATATGTTTAAGCAAAAAAATACTTTTAAGAATTTATCAAATAAATTTGAAATGTTTTCAGATGCAGGAGTAGTAGTAACTTTTTCTAAAATTTTAGATGATGATTTTCTATATGAACAGGCTAGAAGATATAACATAGGGGTAATAGAAATAGATTTAGGATATAGTTATAGGGATAATAATTCATTGGTTTTAAGTAAGAAATTTAATGAAGATGGTAAAAGAAATAATAATTCTTGGTTAGATTTTAGTAATATATACAAGATGATAGATATATTATCAAGTGATCTAGTAGATATTTATCCAGAATATAAAGAAGTGATAGTTACAAATTCAGAAAAATTAAAATTAGACTTTTTAGAAATATTTAATGATTTTACTGAAAAGATATATAGTAGTAATTTAGATGCGGGAGTAATATATATGGGAGATTCAGAAATGGATTTCTTATTTGATAGCTTAGAACTTTATCATCAAAATATACCATATAATTCAAGCATAGATTTAATTAGAAGAACAATTAAAGAAACAGGTATTAATAAGATAGTATCTAGTAAGACTTTAAGTAAGGCTACGAGAGATAGATTAAAAAAAGAAGGAATAAAATTTACTAAATTAGATTTAGGAAATATACCTTTAGATGAGAATGAAGATGAAATCATGGATGTTAATGGATACTTAGAAATTTTGAAAATGAATTTAGATAAATTAAAAGATCTATTAATTAAATAGGAGGAAAAATGAAAAAAATATTATTAGGATTATTTGTTATGTTTTCTTTTGTAACATTTTCACACGTTGTAACGGTAAATGTTTTAGAAGGAGCAGAAAAAGGAGAGATTTTAATTAGGGCTATAGATGATAGTGGAAATAGGGAAGCTAATGAAGAAATATATGTATTAAGTGATTTAGCATATGATGGAGATTTAGAAGTATTTGAAAAAGCAGGGTCTGAAGATTTTTATGGAAAATTAATTCTTTTTAAAGGTAAATTAGATAATATGGGGGAATTAGTTTTACCAAAACCTGGTGTTAAAAGATATATAATATTAATAGCTGGTGGTGGAGATCACGACTTTGTTGGAAAAGGATTAGCTCTAAATTCTGAAGATGAACAAAATTGGGAAAAAGTTTTGAAAAAACATGATAAAATATTAGGTGAATATTTAAAGATTTACAAGACTAGAAAATTTTAATATATATTGCACTCTATCCTTTTAATACAAGGTAAAGAGTGTATTTTTTTATTGTTGACAAAAATGCAGGGGGGGGGGTATAATTAATAAAAATATAGATAGGAGAGTAATTGATGAGAAAATTATTGCTGTCAATAATATTATTTATTGGATTAATTTCATTTCCAGCTAAAATAAATAAGTTGAAGTCTAAAAATATTAAAAAATCTAATGTTTCAATTGAATTAAAAATAGCAGAACCAATGCATAGTGTTAATGATTTTGATAAATTTAAAATAACAGGACCGAGGTATAGAATAGAGGCTAATTTAGGATATTATAGACTAGGTAGTAACTCTCTTAGAGGAGTTTATAGACAAGAAAATAAAAAACATGATGGATATTTTGGTATTTCATTTTTAGTTGAATATAAGGCTAAGATAGGAGAATTTTTTGATATAACTTTTGGACCTAAAATTATATTTCAAAATGATTTTGAACCGATATATTATAGAAATTCTCAGATAATACTATATATGTTAAATTCTCTTAATTTAGGTGCTGAAATAGGTTTTGATTACAGATTAAAAGAAAATTTAACGATATATAATAGTATAGAAGCTTTTATTGGATTAAAAAAATTAAATGTTATTGATTTTAAGTCTAATACTAACTATAGTAAGTATTTTAAAATACAAGAAAATCTAGGAATTAAAATTGCATATGGGGTTAAAATAAAGGATAAATATAATGTTGCACTTTATACATCATGGGGTAAAGGAGCTATTGGAATAGAAGCAGGATATACATTTTAGTATAAAAAATTTAACTTTATATCAGAGACAAATAATATGTAAATGTCTCTGGTTTTTTAGTTCTTTACAAATGCCATAAATAGTAGTATAATTAAGCATAAGTATAAATAATATTATGGAGGTAAACATGAGTATCTGGAAAAGTCTATTCGGTAGCGATGACTTAGAAGAATATGCAAATGATCAGGAAGTATTAGATACAGAAAATGAAACTAGTGGAATCACGTTGTTTAAAAAAGAAAATAAAAAAATAAAAAAAGAGGAAACAAATATGAAATTTATAGCGATTAAACCTAGAAATATGAATGAAGTTTCAAAGTTTGTTAATATAGTAAAAAATAAATTTATTGTTGCTTTTAATATAGAAACTTTAAGTAGAGAAGAAGGTCAAAGAATGCTAGATATATTAAGTGGAGCTACACATGCTATGTCTGGAAAAACAGTTTTTGTTTCTGAAAAAGTATTTATTTCAATTCCAGAAGGATTAGAAGTAGATAATTTAATTGAGAATGGAGAAGAAATAGAATAAATGTTTATAGATGAAAGTATAATAACGATAAAATCTGGTAAGGGTGGAGATGGTGCCGCTACTTTTCGTCGTGAAAAATTTGTTCAATTTGGTGGACCTGACGGTGGAGATGGTGGAAAAGGTGGAGATGTAATATTTATTGCTGATCCAAATATTAATACCTTAGTAGATTTTAAAACAGTTAAAATGTTTGAAGCTGAAGATGGAATAAAAGGTTCAGGAGCTAGATGTAAGGGTGCCTCTGGTAAAAATTGTATTATTAAAGTTCCTGTTGGAACTATGATAAGAGATTATGAAACAGATAAATTATTGGTAGATTTAGACATTCCAAATGAAGAGGTTGTACTATTAAAAGGTGGGGATGGAGGACGTGGAAACATCCATTTTAAATCATCAATAAGAAAAGCTCCTAAAATAGCTGAATCTGGTAGAGAAGGAATGGAACTTAAAGTTAAGCTGGAATTAAAACTTTTAGCTGATGTTGCTCTTGTTGGATATCCAAGTGTAGGTAAATCAAGCTTTATAAACAAAGTATCAGCTGCAAATTCAAAGGTTGCAGAATATCATTTTACTACCTTAAAGCCAAAACTTGGTGTTGTAAGAATGAGTGATGAAGAAAGCTTTGTTATAGCTGATATACCAGGATTAATTGAAGGGGCCCATGAAGGTGTTGGATTAGGGGATAGATTTTTAAAACATATACAAAGATGTAAGACTATAATTCATATTGTTGATTTTTCTGGTATGGAAGGTAGAGAACCTATAGAAGATTTTGAAAAGATTAATAATGAATTATTTAAGTTTTCAGAAAGACTTTCTAAAAAAGAACAAATAGTTTTTGCAAATAAGATAGATATGGTTTTTGATGATAGAGAAGATAAAATAAAAGAATTTAAGAATGAATTAATTAAACGTGGTATTAAAGAAGAAAATATAGTTTTTGGTTCAATTATTACAGGGGAAAATTTAAAAGAATTACTTGCTCGTGTTTGGAATTTAGTTAAAACAACTGAACGTGAAATAATAGAAGAGGAACCAGATTTATCTTCAATATTACCAGATTTAATTAAGAAACAAGAAGATTGGGTAGTTGAAAAACTAGATGAAGAAGTTTATGAACTTAAAGGTCAAATTGTTGATAATGTATTAAGAAAATATGTATTATTGGGAGAAGAGGGTATAATACAATTTTTACAAATTATGAGAAAATTAGGTATGGAAAAAGTTCTTGAAAAGCATGGTGTTCTAGAAGGAGATACTATTATTATAGCGGGGTATGAATTTACTTATGTGCAATAATGCTATTGTAATTGCAGGGCCTACTGGTGTAGGTAAAACACGTCTTTCTATTATGCTTGCAAAAAAAATAGGTGCAGAAATTATATCAGCTGATTCCATGCAAATTTATAAAGAAATGGATATAGGTACGGCTAAAATTACAGAAGATGAAAAAGAGGGAATTATACATCATATGTTAGATATTATAAATCCTGATGAAGAATATTCTGTAGGTGAATATGAAAAGGCAGTAAATAAGATATTAAATGAAGGTAAGAAAAACTATATTTTAGTAGGTGGAACAGGACTATATTTAAAATCAGTAACTGAAGGGTTTTCTAAGTTACCTGAAAAAGAAGAAAATTTAAGAAAAGAATTAGAAGAAAAAAGCTTGCAAGATCTATTATTAATCTTAAAAGAACTTGACATAAAAATGTATAGTAAAATAGATAAGGATAATAAGACAAGGCTTGTTAGGGCAGTTGAAGTTTGTATGCTTACAGGAGAGAAATTTAGTGAGATTACAAGTAATAACGTAAAAGGTAATGATTATAATTTTTTGAAAGTTTTTTTAACTAGAAATAGACAAGAACTATATGATATTATTGATAAAAGAATTGATATTATGTTACAAAAAGGTTTGCTTGATGAAGCTAAAAAAATATATGAAAAATATCCAAATAGTAAAGCTATAGGGTATAAGGAACTTTTTTTATACTTTTCTGGGGAAATGACTTTAGAAGATAGTATATCTTTATTAAAACAAAAGAGTAGAAATTATGCAAAAAGACAATTAACTTGGTTTAAAAAAGATAAAAGTTTTATAACATATAATTTAAGTGAGATTAGTATAGAAGAAATATTATTAGATATATTAAAAAAAATAAAGAGGTATGATTAAATGAGAATAGTTGATTTTTTAACTAAAGATAGAATAGTTTTTGGATTAAATTCTGAAAAAAAAGAAGATATAATAAAAGAAATGGCACAGTTATTTTTAAAATCTGATGATGTTGTTAAAGAAGGAATGTTTGATATTTTTATTGAGGATTTAATTGAAAGAGAAAATTTAACTTCTACTGGTATGCAGGATGGTATTGCAATCCCACATGCAAAATCTCCAGCTATAAATAAATTATCACTAGCAGTTGCTATTGTTCCTGAGGGTAAATATTTTGATTCTTTTGATGAGGAAACATCTAAAGTATTTTTCATGATAGCTGCACCTGAGGATACAAAAAAGGAACATTTAGATTTATTGCAAAAAATTTCAAAACTTTCATATGAAGAAGAAATTTTAGAAAGTTTAATATTAGCAAAAGATAGTATAGAAGTAATTAAATTATTGGGTATTATATAGAGAATAAAGTTTAAAAAACTTGATGGCATCAAGTTTTTTTATTATAAGGAGGAAATATGCAAAAACCTATAATCATAGGAATATCAGGTGGAACAGGAAGTGGGAAAACATCAGTTGCAAATGCAGTTTTAGAAGATCTTATGAAAAATGGTAATGATGTTGTTTTATTAGAACAAGACTCATATTATAAGAAAAATGATCATTTATCTTTCTCGGAAAGAGTTAAATTAAATTATGATCATCCTAATTCTATAGATTTTGATTTATTAGAAAAACATATATTAATGCTTAGTAAACATGAAAGTATAGATAAACCTATATATAATTTTTCAGAACATAATAGAACTAAAGAAACAGAAAGAATAGAACCTAAATCTATAATCATAGTAGAGGGTATATTAATTTTAGCCATAGAAAAAATTAGAAATATTTTAGATATGAAAATTTTTGTTGATACTGATGATGATATTAGATTATTAAGAAGAATGGAAAGGGATATACAAGAAAGAGGTAGAAGTTTTGATAATATAAAAGAACAATATATTAATACAGTTAAACCTATGCATCTTGAATTTGTAGAACCTTCAAAAAGATATGCAGATGTAATTATTCCTCGTGGTAAGGATAATGAGGTTGGTATTAAGATGGTATCGAGTAGATTAAAATATTTAATAAGACGTAGTGGTAATAAAGAATATTAAAAGTAGTAAAAAAAGTTTTTCATAATAAAAAACAGTATTTATACTATTTTTAATTTAAAATATCTGAAATGGTTAAAAAAGCTTATACTAATTTTTAAAAAAATAAAAGCAAACTAAAAAAAACACATTATAATATTGGAAAGGGGGAATAATGAAAAGATTAAATGATACAGAATATGAAATTTTGGAACTAATATCTAAAAATCATTGTGTAACAAGAATGGATTTATCCCTTGAATTAAGTGTATCACCTGCAGCTATTTCTAAAACAATGAAAAAATTAATTGAAGAAAATATAGTTTTAGAAGATGATACTTTATCATCTAAAGGTGGAAGACCTAGAAAAATTTTAAAAATTAATCCAGAATATAAAAAGATTATTGGTATAAATTTTGGTTCAGGATTTATGGATATTTCTGTAAGTAAAATAGATGGAAGTATAATTGAAACTAGAAGAAAAAAATTTCAATTTAAGGCATCTACGAAACTTATAACACTATTAACAGATGAACTTGATTTTTTACTTGAAAAATATAGCAAAAATGATATTTCAGGTATAGGACTTGCTGTAAATGGTATAGTAAATACGAAAGACGGTTCTTCAATTTTTTCTCCACATCTTAAATGGAATAATTTAAAATTGAAAGAATATTTAGAAAACAAGTTTAATTTACCTGTAATAGTTGACAATGATGTTAGATCTATGTTAAAGGCAGAAATATATAGAGCTAGAAATCTTTCAAATGTTATGTACATATATATTAAAGATGGGATAGGTTCATCAATAATGATAAATGATAAAATATTTGAAGGTGTTAATTTCTGCACAGGAGAAATAGGACATTTTGTTGTAAATCCAACATCTAATATTAGATGTCAATGTGGAAAATTTGGCTGTCTTGAAACAGAATACTCTTCAAAAATGATAAGAAATAAAGTTATTTGGGAATTTGAAAGACAAGGTATAGAACTTGAAAATGAGTATATTACATACAAAGAAATATTTGAAAAAGCTTCAAATGGAGAAGAACCATATAAGGATATAGTAAAAGAAGCTAGTATTAAAATTGGTAATACAGTAGGAAATCTTTTAAATGTTTTAGATATAGGGAATATAATTGTGGCAGGAGATATTTTACATGCTAAAAATGTATTTTTAAAGAATTTTGAAAAAGGAATAGATTTAATGAAAACACATAGTTTTGAAAGCATGGTTAATATTTATACAACAGAATTTAATGATGATGTTGAAAAATACGGTTCTATTTTCCTAGTAGTTATGAACTTATTTTCAGGGCAAAAAATATTTAAACTTTAAGCTATAAAAATAGTTATTAATAAAAATTTATTTAGAGGTGAGAAAAATGAAAAGATTACTTACAATGATACTAGTACTATTAACTTTTGTACTTTCTTGTGGTGGTAAAAAGGCTGAGTCAACTGACGGAGCTAAAAAAGTTACTTTAGGAGTTACTTATTACAAATTTGATGATAACTTCTTAGCAGGTATGAGAAATGATATGATAGCAATAGCTAAAGAAAAATACCCTAATATTGAATTATTAAACAATGATTCACAAAATTCACAATCTATTTTAAATGACCAAATAGATGTATTGATAAATAAAGGTGTTGATGTTTTAGTAATAAACTTAGTTGATCCAACTGCTGGACAACAAGTAATAAACAAAGCTAAAGCTGCAAATATACCAATAGTATTATTTAATAAAGATCCTGGAGTAGAAGCATTAAATTCTTATGATAAAGCTTGGTATGTAGGAACTACACCTAAAGATTCTGGAATTTTACAAGGACAAGTTATTGAAAAAGCTTGGCTTGCTAATCCAGCATATGATTTAAATGGTGATGTAGTAATTCAATATGTTATGTTATTTGGAGAACCAGGACAACCTGATGCAGAAGCAAGAACTAAATATTCTATAGAATATTTAAATGGAAAAGGAATAAAAACCGAAGAATTACATAAAGATATAGCTAACTGGGATGCAGCTCAGGCTAAAGATAAAATGGATGCTTGGTTATCAGGACCAAATGCAAATAAAATTGAAGTTGTTATAGCAAATAATGATGGAATGGCTTTAGGAGCAGTTGAATCAGTAAAAGCATTTAAGAAAAAATTACCAGTATTTGGGGTTGACGCGATTCAAGAAGCATTAACATTAATAGAAAAAGGAGAAATGGTTGGAACAGTACTTCAAGATGCAACAGGGCAAGCAAGAGCTATATTAGAACTTGCAAATAATATTGCAAATGGTAAAGAACCAACTGAAGGAACTGAATGGAAATTAGTGGATAAAGCAGTTAGAGTACCTTATGTTGGTGTTGATAAAGATAACTATAAAGAATATCAAAAATAAATAGTTAGATAAAAAGCCACTTAAAAAGTGGCTTTTTTTAAAGAGGGAGAAAATAAATGACAGATAACACATTTGAATATGTTTTGGAAATGAATAATATCTCAAAAGAATTTTCAGGGGTCAAAGCATTAGATGGTGTAAATTTAAGAATAAGGCCAAATACTGTACATGCTTTAATGGGAGAAAATGGTGCAGGAAAATCAACTCTAATGAAATGCCTATTTGGGATATATAAAAAGGATACGGGGACTATAAAATTAGAGGGAAAGGTTGTTAATTTTTTAAATTCAAAAAATGCTTTGGAACACGGAGTTTCAATGGTTCATCAAGAATTAAATCAAGTTTTACAAAGAAATGTTATGGATAATATATGGCTTGGTAGATACCCAGTTAAATACGGTATGGTTGATGAGAAAAAAATGTATGAAGATACATTAGAAATATTTAAAAACTTAGATATTAATATAGATCCTAGGGCTAAAGTTAGCACTTTAAGTGTTTCACAAATGCAGATGTTAGAAATAGCAAAGGCAGTTTCATATAATTCTAAAGTTTTAATTTTGGATGAACCAACTTCTTCATTAACTGAAAATGAAGTACATCATCTTTTCCGTATAATAAAGAAATTGCAAGGTAATGGAATAGGAGTAGTATATATTTCACATAAAATGGAAGAAATTAAGGAAATATGTGATGAAATAACTATACTAAGAGATGGACAATGGATTACAACTGAAAGTGTTAAGGAATTAACTACAGATCAAATTATTAATTTAATGGTAGGAAGAGATTTAAGTCATAGATTTCCAGTTAAAACAAGTAAACCTAAGGATGTAATTATGTCTGTTGAAGGTTTAACTAATAAGGATTTAAGAGATGTAAGTTTTGATTTACATAAAGGAGAAATATTAGGAATAGCAGGTCTTGTTGGATCTAAGAGAACAGAAGTTGTTGAAACAATATTTGGATTACGTGGAAATTATTTAGGGGATATAAAAATACATGATAAGGTAATTAAAATTACTTCATCAAAGGAAGCAAGAGAAAATGGACTTGCTTTAATAACTGAGGAAAGACGTGCAACTGGAATATTTTCAATGTTAGATATTAGATTTAATTCTATAATATCTAATGTTAAAAATTATACTAAGTTTGGATTGATAAATAATAATAAAGTTGAAAAAGATACTAGTTGGGTAATTGATTCTATGAAGGTTAAAACACCTTCTCAATTTCAAAGTATAGGTAATTTATCTGGTGGTAACCAACAAAAGGTAATCATAGGAAGATGGTTATTAACTAATCCTGAAATACTTATGATGGATGAACCTACAAGAGGAATTGATGTTGGAGCTAAATTTGAAATATATCAATTAATGATAGAACTTGCTAAAAAAGATAAGGGTATAATAATGATATCATCAGAAATGCCAGAATTATTAGGGATAACAGATAGAATAGTTGTTATGAGTAATGGACGTGTTGCTGGAATAGTAAATACTAAAGAAACAACACAAGAAGAAATTTTAAAACTTACAGCTATGTATTTATAGGAGGAGTAAAAAAGTGAATAATGAAAAAATTAAACAATTAAAAGATAAGGTAATAGGTAATTTAATAAATAGTGGAATATACATGGTATTATTATTACTATTTATTCTAATAGTTATTAAAGATCCAACTTTTTTAAGATTTAGGAATATTGTAAATATTTTGACTCAAAGTTCAGTTAAAACAATAATTGCTTTAGGGGTTGCAGGAATAATAGTTACACAAGGAACTGACCTTTCAGCTGGTAGACAAATAGGGATAGCAGGACTTGTAACTGCATCACTTTTACAATCAGTAACTAATCCAAATAAGGTATATAAGTTTATGGAAAATCATTCAGGAATTAAGAGTGTAATTTCATATATAGCAAGATTATTAGGATTTGCAGATGAACCAGCATTTACTACTATATTTGTAACTTTAATTTTAGTTATTCTTATTGGTTCATTTATAGGTCTTATAAACGGTATTTTGGTTTCTAAATTTAATATAGTACCATTTGTTGCAACTATGGGTATGATGATTATAGCTTATGGAGCAAATTCACTATACTTTGATTATACTGGATCAACACCAGTTGCTGGATTTAGTAATACTTATTCAAGTATAGTAGGAAATATTGAAATTGGAACTTTCTATTTACCTAAATTAATAATTTATGCTTCAATTTCAGTAATTGTGATGTGGATAGTATGGAATAAAACAGTATTTGGGAAAAATCTTTTTGCAGTAGGTGGAAATCCAGAAGCTGCTAAAGTATCAGGAGTAAATGTTACTAAAACATTAATATTTGTTTATATAATATCTGGAATAATGTATGCAATAGGTGGATTTTTAGAAGCAGCTCGTATAGGATCTGCATCAAATAACTTAGGTAACCTTTATGAATTAGATGCAATTGCTGCCTGTGTTGTAGGGGGAGTATCTTTCTCAGGTGGAGTTGGAAAAATTTCTGGTGTAGTAGCAGGGGTTATAATCTTTACAATGATTAATTATGGATTAACATATATAGGAGTAAATCCTTATTGGCAATACATTATTAAAGGATTAATAATAATAATTGCAGTAGGAATAGATATGTTGAAATATAAAAAGAAGAATTAATATTTGTGGAGGATACTTATGTTAAAAGTTATAGAATACAGATTTAATGAACTATTTGGTAGAAAATATGAAAATAGATATTTTGCTCCAGGTAGAGTAAATTTAATTGGAGAACATACAGACTATAACGGAGGAAATGTATTTCCTTGTGCTATAGATAGGGGAACTATAGCTTTAGTAGCTAAAAGAGAAGATAGAAAATGTAGATTTTATTCTGAGAATTTCAAAGAAAAGGGTATAATAGAATTTAATATAGATAAATTAGTTAATGATGTAGAACATAGTTGGGTAAATTATCCTAAAGGTATGTTTAAAGCCTTTATAGATAAAGGATTTGATATTAATCATGGATTTGATGTATTAATTTATGGAGATATACCTAATGGAGCTGGTCTTTCTTCTTCGGCTTCAGTTGAGATGGTTATAGGAATAATGTTAAAAAATGAATTTAAATTTGATATTGATATGATAGAAGTAGTTAAATTAGGTAAATTAACAGAAAATGAATTTATAGGTGTAAATTCAGGTATTATGGATCAATTTGCAGTAGCAATGGGGAAAAAAGATAAAGCTATTTTACTTGATTGTAATACTTTAATTTATGAATATGTTCCTGTAATTCTTGAAGATGAATATATAATAATATCAAATACTAATAAAAGACGTGGACTTGCTGATTCAAAATATAATGAAAGACGTGCAGAGTGTGAAAAAGCTTTAGAAGAATTGCAAACTAAATTAAATATTAAAGCCTTAGGAGAATTATCTATAGATGAATTTGAAGAAAATAAGGGTTTAATTAAATGTGAAATAAGACAAAAAAGAGCAAAACATGCAGTATATGAAAATCAAAGAACATTAATGGCAAAAGATGCACTTACAAAAGGAGATCTATTAACTTTTGGTAAATTAATGAATGAATCACATATTTCTTTAAGAGATGACTATGAAGTTACAGGATTTGAACTTGATTCATTAGTTGAGGCAGCTTGGGAAGAAGAAGGGGTTGTAGGTTCAAGGATGACAGGTGCTGGTTTTGGTGGTTGTACAGTAAGTGTAGTAAAAAAAGTTAATGTTGATAAATTTATAGAAAATGTGGGTAGAAAATATTTAGAAAAAACAGGACTTAAAGCAGAGTTTTATATAGCAAATGTAAGTGAAGGGGCTCAGGTGTTATGATAATTTATTCTAAGAATATATTAGGTAAACTTGGAGATGAGGAAGTAACTGAACATATACTTAAAAATTCTAAAGGATTTGAAGTACATATATTAAACCTTGGAGGAATAATTACTAAGATACTAGTAGAAGATAAGGATGGAGTATTTAGAAATGTAGTTTTGGGATATGATTTTTTTGAGAAGTATTTAAATGATTCTAGTTATGCTGGAGCTATAATTGGACCAACATCAGGTAGAATAGAAAATGGTAAATATAGTATTGACGGTGTAGAATATGTATTAGGAATAAATAGTGGAGAACATTCAAATCATGGAGGTACTAGTTCTTTAACATCAAAAATATTTGAGGTAAAACCTTTAACTTTTAATGAATATAAGGGTATAGAACTTAAATATTCTTGGAAACATCTTGATGGCAATCATCACGGGAATATGATATTCTATATTAGATATATGATAAATGAAAAATCAGAACTATTAGTTGAATTACATGCTGAAAGTGATAGAAATTCATATATTAATCTAACTAATCACTCATACTTTAATCTTTCAGGAGATTTAAGAATTAATGGAGATGAACAATTATTAAAAATAAATGCAAATGAATTTTGCCCAGTTAAAGAAAATATGATACCGACTGGAGAAAAATTAAAAGTTGATAATACTTGTTTTGATTTAAGAGAATATGTAAAAATCAAAGATGGAATTAATATGTCACATTCACAATTTGAAATAACTCGTGCATATGATCATGCTTTTGTACTGGATAAAAGTAAAGAATTAGCTCTTTCTCTTTATTCTGAATATTCAGGTATAAAATTAAATATTGAAACTAGTCAGAATTGTATGGTAATATATACAGGTAATTTCTTAGATGAAGCTAAGGCTTTTGGAAATTTAAAAGAGAATACAAGATATTTAGGAGTTGCATTAGAGGCTCAAAATTATCAAAATGGAATTAATATTGAAAATTTTGATTCTAAATTAACAAAACCAACTATTCCATATTTTGAAAAAATTAGATATATATTTGAAACTGTAAAATAGATAAAATATTCATTTAAAAACAGAGAAAATTTATTTTTCTCTTGTTTTTTATACTAAGGAGGACATTTTAATGAAAAATATATTAGTTATAGGTGGAGCAGGATATATTGGTTCGCATACAGTGAAATTACTTAAACAAGATGGATATAATGTGATAATTTATGATAATTTATCTAAAGGACATAAAGAAGTTACAGATATTTTAGATGTTAAATTAATTATTGGAGATTTAGGGGATAGAGTTAAATTAAAAGAAGTTTTTGAAACTGAAAAAATTGATGTAGTTATGCATTTTGCTGCATTTATTGAAGTAGGAGAATCAGTTACTGATCCGGGGAAATATTATGAAAATAATGTAGGTAAAGTAATAAATCTTTTAAATCAAATGGTAGAATCTAATGTTAAAAATTTTGTATTTAGTTCAACAGCAGCTACATTTGGAGAGCCACAAGCTGAGAAAATAAGTGAAACACATCCACAAAATCCTATAAATCCTTATGGAAGTTCTAAAAGAATGGTAGAAATTATTCTTAAAGATTTTGATAAAGCATATGGATTAAAATCAGTGATTTTAAGATACTTTAATGCTGCTGGAGCAGATATGGATGGTTTAATTGGAGAATCACATTCACCAGAAACTCATTTAATACCTGTAGTTTTAGAAGCAGCTATAGGTAAGAGGGAGTGTATTAAAATATTTGGTGTAGATTATGAAACAGAAGATGGAACTTGTATAAGGGATTATATTCATGTATACGATTTAGCTAAGGCACATATAATGGGAATGAAAAAAATGTTTGCTGAAAATGTTTCTTTAGAGTATAATTTAGGAAATGGAAAAGGTTTTTCAGTAAGATCTATAATAGATACGGTAAAAAAAGTCACAAAAAAAGAATTTGAAATAGTTGAAGCAAATAGACGTCCAGGAGATCCAGCTTTATTAATTGCAGATCCAACTAAATTGATGACAGAATTAAAATGGGTTTCTGAGTATAGCTTAGATGATATTATCAGTTCTGCATGGCTTTGGGAACAAAATAGAAAGTATTAGGAGTAGATATGAATATATATAAAGAAATTGAAAAAATTATTCTTTTTGGTCTTACAAATGAAATGATAGAGCCAATAGATGAGATTTTAGTAAGAAATAAAGTGCTAGAAGTATTAGATATTGAGGATTATCCTGAATTTAGTTTAGAAGAAAGAAAAAAGTTTCTAAAGGAAATAGAAAAAGTAAAATATCCAACAGAAATACTGGATAATATTACTAAATGGGCTGGAGAAAACGGAAGATTAAAGGAGGACATTTTAATTTTTCATGATTTATTAAATTCTAAAATTATGGGACAAATAATGCCAAGATCATCTGTTATTACAAAGGAATTTTGGAATAGATATAAGGAATATAAAAATTCTGCTACAGAATATTTTTACAATCTATCTAAAAAGAGTAACTATATTAGAACAGATAGAATTTCAAAGAATGTAAGCTATACATTTGATAGTAAATATGGACCTTTAGAAATTACAATTAATTTATCTAAGCCTGAAAAGGATCCAAAAGAAATAGCACTAGCAAGAGATATGCCTCTGTCTTCATATCCTAAATCTTTATTATGTAAAGAAAATGAGGGATATATGGGAAGAATTAATTACCCAGGAAGACATAATCATAGAATATTAAAATTAAATCTAACTAATGAAGATTATTTTTTTCAATACTCACCGTATATATATTACAATGAACATTCTATAGTATTTTCAGGTGAGATAAGACCTATGAAAATAGATAGATCTACATTTGAAAGGCTTATAGAATTTGTTGAAATATTTCCACATTATTTCATAGGTTCTAACGCAGATTTACCTATAGTGGGAGGTTCTATACTTTCTCATGATCATTTCCAAGCAGGGAAGCATAAATTTGCAATGGAAATGGCTGAAATTTCAAGTAAAATAAGTTTTGAAAACTATAAAGAAATAGAAGCAGGTATATTAAATTGGCCTCTTTCTGTACTTAGATTAAGTTCTAAAAAAGAGAACAAGAAAAAATTACTTGATTTAGCAGATAAAGTTTTACAAGAATGGATTAATCATAATGATTATGAAAATGATATCACATCTCATAGTGATGGTGTAAGACATAATAGCATAACACCTATTGCTAGAATAAGAAATGATAGGATAGAATTAGATTTAGTTTTAAGAAATAATAAAACTACAGATGAATATCCTTTAGGTATATTTCACCCGCATGAAGAACACCATTCAATAAAAAAAGAAAATATAGGGTTGATAGAAGTTATGGGTCTTGCAGTATTACCTGGAAGATTGAAACATGAGATGGAAGAATTAGATCAATTATTTATGAGTTTAAGAAATGTAAATGAAATATTAGATATTATGAAAGAAAATACGAATTTAAAAAAACATATTAATTGGGTAAAAGAAAACTTTACAGATGAGATGTTAAAAGATGAATATTTCTTAGATGGTTTAATAGAAAAAACTATAGGAAAGACATTTGAAAAAGTATTAGAAGACTGTGGAGTATTTAAAAATAATGAAGTTGGAAGAAAGGGATTCATATACTTCTTAAGCAAAATTAAGTAGATATGAATAAGGTGTATATATAAATGATGAATGTAATAATAAATGTAATAATATTTTTAGTAGTATTACTTATTTTAAACAGACTTGCAGCTAAGAGGTATTCTTTTTCAATAAGAGTATTTTTAGCTTTAGGATTAGGACTTATATTCGGTATTGTTTTACATAATATTCAAGATATGGGAACAATAATGAAATCTAAAGAATTTTTTGAGATATTTAGTAGAGGTTATATAGCTTTATTAAGAATGATTACTATGCCATTAATTTTAGTATCTATAATATCTGCTATTATAAATCTTAATAATACACAAGAAGCTTCAAAAATGGGAAGTTTAGTCATAGGAATTTTATTAACTACTGCAGCTATATCTTCTTTTGTTGCAGAGGTTGTAACTTTAGGATTTAGATTAGATGCATCAGGAATTTTAAGTTCAGGTGCAGGTGAGAAAGAATTAAGAGCTATAGAAAGAGTAAATGAGAGAGTAGGTGCTGTGGCACAATCTATATCAGATAAAGTACTTTCATTTATTCCTTCAAATCCATTTGCTGATTTGACAGGGTCAAGACCAACTTCAACAATAGCAGTTGTAGTATTTTCAATGTTTATAGGTATAGCTATTTTAGGGATGAAAAGAAGAAAACCTGAACAAGCTAATATATTAATTGACTTTATTAATGCAAGCCATGAGGTAGTTATAAGAATGGTTAAAATGGTATTAAGATTAACTCCATATGGTGTATTTGCATTAATGAGTATATTTGCTTCAACTAGTAACTATACTGAAATATCAGTTCTTATTAAATTTGTAATAGCATCATATATTGCTTTAATATCTATGTTTATCATTCATTTAATCATAGTAACATTATTTGGATTCTCTCCTATAATTTACATTAAAAAAGCAATTACAGTTTTAATATTCTCATTTACATCAAGAACAAGTGCAGGAGCAATACCTTTAACAACTAAAGCTCAAGAAGATATGGGAATAGATAGAGGAATATCAAATATGGCAGCTACATTTGGAACATCTATAGGTCAAAATGGTTGTGCTGCAATTTATCCGACTATGCTTGCTTTAATGTTAGCACCAACTTTAGGAATTAATACATTAGATCCATTTTTCTTAATTAGGGTAATAATAATAGTGACTATAAGTTCTTTAGGTGTTGTTGGAGTTGGAGGAGGAGCTACATTTGCTGCTATTATAGTTCTTTCAACTTTAGGCTTCCCTTTAGAAATAGTTGGATTATTAATAACTGTAGAACCTTTAATAGATATGGGAAGAACGGCATTAAATGTTAATGGATCTATAGTTGCAGGACTTCTAACTGGTAAGATTTTAAATAAATTAGATAAAGAAAAATATAATAAATTAGAAGTTGAATAGGAATAAGAGAATTTCTAAAATCTAGAAATTCTCTTTTTATTTCAGTTGAATAAAATAAGTAAAAATAGTATAATACATATAAAAATTGAAAGAGAGGCTAGGTTATGAGATTTTCAAAATCTTTTATAAAAACATATAAAGAAGTGCCAAAAGAGGCAGAAACAATATCACACCAGTTAATGCTTAGAGCATCTATGATTAGACAATTAACTAGAGGAGTATATACATATTTACCATTAGGTTTAAAAGTTCTAAAAAAGATAGAAAACATAACTAGAGAAGAATTAAATAAAATAGGGGCTCAAGAAATATTAATGCCTGTACTTCAACCAGCAGATTTATGGCAAGAATCTGGAAGATGGTTTTCATATGGTGCAGAACTTATGAGATTGCATGATAGAAATAATAGAGATTTTGTCTTAGGTCCAACACATGAGGAGGTTATAGTTGATATATTCAGAAATACTATAACATCATATAAGGACTTACCATTAAATATATATCAAATACAAAATAAATTTAGGGATGAAAGAAGACCTAGATTTGGTCTAATGCGTGGAAGAGAATTCATAATGAAAGATGCATACAGCTTTCATTTAACACAGGAATGTTTAGATAAGGAATATGAAAATGTTAAAAAAGCATATTGTGAAATATTTAAACGTTGTGGACTTGATTTTAGAGCAGTAGATGCTGATACTGGAAGTATAGGTGGTTCTGAAAGTCATGAATTTATGGTACTTGCTTCAAGTGGAGAAGATGATATACTTTATTCAGATAAATCAGATTATGCAGCTAATGTTGAAAAGGCAGTTTCAGTTTTAGATTTTGAAGTTGATAACTCAGAAGAACTTTCTAAAAAGTTAGTTGCTACACCAGAGATGAAAACTATAGAAGAAGTTTCAAATTTCCTTAATGTTGATACTAATAAAACTGTTAAGTCTGTATTATTTAAAGAAGAACAAGAAGACGGAACTTTTGTATATTATGTAGCTTTAATTAGAGGAGATTTAGAAATAAATGATGTGAAAGTAAAGAACATATTTGGTGCAAAAATAGATCTTGAGATGATGGATGAAAAAGACTTAAAAGATTTAGGGTTTGTAGGAGGATATTTTTCTCCATTAAAGGAAATAGCAACATTATCAAAAGTTAAGGTAGTTATAGATGAGTCAGTAAAATATATGAAAAACTTTGTAGGTGGAGCAAATATTGAAGGTCATCATTATATTAACATGAATTTATCAGATTTACATTATGATTTAGTTGGGGATATTAGAAAGGCTAGAAAAGGTGATAAGGCTTTAGATGGTGGACTATTAGATATAGCTAGAGGAATAGAAGTAGGGCATATATTTAAGTTAGGTAAAAAATATAGCAGTGCCATGAATGCAAAGGTATTAAATGATAAAGGTGTGGCTCAAACTGTAATTATGGGTTGTTATGGTATTGGTATTTCAAGGGTTGCAGCAGCAGCTATTGAACAAAACTTTGATGAATTTGGTATAATATGGCCTAAATCTATAGCACCATATTTAGTAGATTTAATTTTAGTTAATATTAAAGATGATGCTGCAAAAGAAATTTCAGAAAAAATATATTCTGAGATGTTAAAAAATAATATTGATGTAATTTATGATGATAGGGATGAAAAAGCAGGATTTAAATTTAAAGATGCTGATTTAATAGGTATACCTTTAAAAGTTATAGTAGGTAAGAATGCTGTAAATGGTTTAGTAGAAGTTAAACATAGAGATGGATCTTTTGCAGGAGAAATTAAAGTAGAAGATTTAATATCATATATTAAAGAATTTGAGAAAAAATAATATAGGGTGTCATTTTTAAATGACACCTTTTAATTTTATATAATTTTTGATATAATAAATGTGAAAATGGATATTTTTGGAGAATAAAAATGGATTTAATTACTAAATTTAATAAACAAGAATTTATTAATGGGATTAAGGCTGCAAATGGAATAGCTATAGCTTTTATACCATTTGGTTTTGCCCTTGGACTTATTGCTAATACATATAATGTTAATTCTATAGTGTCATCTGTAATGACTTTCATTATTTATTCAGGTGCCTCACAAGTACTTTTATATAAAATATTTGCAACTGGGAATTTTGACGTATTTTCAGCAATTTTTGCTGCTGCGATGTTAAATTTTAGATATATTTTAATAAATATTCCTATGTATAAGGCTTTAAGCGGTTATGATAGAAAATCAAAATCATTGGTAGGTGTTTGGTTTACAGATGAGACAGTAGCATTTTTAGCACTTAAAAAGAATAAAAGTTTATCATTTGCTTTAGGTGTTAACTTATTAGGATATTTTAGTTTTACTTTAAGCTCTCTGTTTGGGGTGATACTTGGAAATTATATACCAATAATAATTATTAATTCCATGAAATTTGTTCTTTATGGAACATTCTTATCACTTTTAATATCAAGCTTAATTATGGATAATAAAAATTTGAAAATAGTATTAATAGCTTTATTTTTAAAATTATTATTCATGTATATATATCCATTTAACATGATTCCACAAAGCTTACAGATAGTATTAATACTATCATTAACTAGTTTAATATATGCAATAATATCGGTAAGGAGGGATATTAAATGAAAATATGGTTAATTGTAATACTAGTTGCTATAATTACTCAACTTTTCAGAATTTCTGGGGAATTTATACCTATACCAAGAACTAAGTTTATGGATAGATTTCTAGAAGCTATCCCTATTTCGGTATTAGTTATATTATTTTTTCCAGATATTTTTGTTTCTATAGGAGATAGAACACATGAAATTATAATATCAGTTTTTGCATCTATATTAATAGTAATAATGACTATAAAAAATATTAATTTAGGTAAAATAATGATAGTTACAGTTTTAACTGTAGTTATACTTAATTTGATATTATCTAAAATGTTAATTTAGGAGAATATATGGAAGAGTATGAATTAAGAAAAGTTATAGAGGATAAAAATAGTGATTTTAATGATATTAAGGAGCATCTTTGACTTAGATAAACTGAAAAAAGAATTAGAAGAAAAAGAAAAGTTAACCTTAGAAGCTGGATTTTATAAAGATCAGAATAAATCGCAGAATATATTAAAAGAAATCTCTTTTTTAAAAGAGAGAATAAAAGATATATCAAAACTTTTAACATTAAATGAAAATATTCAAATATTATTAGAGTTCTATAAACAAGAAGAAATAACTTTAGATGAATTAGAAACTGAAACATTAGAGTTTATAGATGCTTTAGATAAATTTAAAATAAAACTATTGTTAAATGGTAAATATGATAAAAGTTCTGCAATATTAACTATAAATGCAGGAGCAGGTGGAACAGAAAGCTGTGATTGGGTATCTATGCTATATAGAATGTATGATAGATGGGCTATGCAAAATAGGTTTAAGGTAGAAGTGCTTGATATTTTAGCAGGAGATGAAGCTGGAATAAAGAGCATAACTTTATCTATTAAGGGAGATTATGCTTATGGATATCTAAGCTGTGAAAAAGGTGTTCATAGATTGGTTAGAATATCTCCATTTGATTCTAATGCAAGGAGACATACATCATTTGCAGCAGTAAATGTAATTCCAGAAATAGAAGATGATGTTGAAGTTAATTTAAAAAAGGAAGATTTAAAGATAGATACATATAGGGCAAGTGGTGCTGGTGGTCAGCATGTTAATACAACAGATTCAGCTGTAAGAATTACTCATATGCCTACTGGGATAGTAGTAGTTTGTCAAAATGAAAGATCACAGAGTAAGAATTTAAATTCTGCTATGAAGGTATTAAGAGCTAAATTATTTGAAATAGAATTAAAAAATAGAGAAAATGAAATAAATGACCTTAAAGGAGTTGAATCAAAAATAGAATGGGGTTCACAAATTAGATCTTATGTATTTCAACCATATAAGTTGGTAAAAGATCATAGAACTAATTATGAAGAAGGTAATGTGGATAAGGTTATGGATGGAGATATAAATATATTTATAGATGAATATTTAAAAATAAGGTAGGTTGATACGATGAAGTACAAAATTGAAGTTGCAATAACTGAGAAAGAAATTGCAAATAAGGTTGATGAGATTGCAAATAAAATTAGTAGTGATTTTGAAGGACAAAGTTTACTTTTAGTTGGACTTTTAAGAGGCTCAGCAGTATTTCTAGCTGATATAGCAAGAAAAATAGATTATAATAAAGTGGATTTAACTTTAGATTTTATGAATGTATCGAGTTATGGAAATTCTATGGAAAGTTCAAGAGAAGTTAAGATATTAAAAGACCTTGAGGAAGATGTTAATAATAGACATATTTTAATAATTGAAGATATAGTTGATACTGGAAGAACGTTAAGTGAAGTGAAAAAAATGCTATTAATGAGAAATCCTAAATCATTGAAAATATGTACTTTACTTGATAAACCTGAAAGAAGAGAATTAGAAATAGATGTAGATTATATAGGATTTAAAATACCTGATTTCTTTGTTGTAGGTTATGGTATAGATTATGCACAAAAACATAGAACACTTCCATTTATTGGACAAGTTGTAGAGATTAAATAGAAAAGAGGAAATGAATATGAAAAAATATAATACATATGTTGTAGTAGGAACACAGTGGGGAGATGAGGGTAAAGGTAAAATTATAGATGTGTTATCACCAGATGCGGATTATGTAGTTAGATATCAAGGTGGAAATAATGCAGGACATACAGTTATAGTTGGAGAAGAAAAATTTGTATTACATTTACTTCCATCGGGTGTAATTAATAATAAGGGTAAATGTATTATAGGTTCAGGAGTAGTTGTTGATATAGATGTATTACTTGATGAAATATCAAAACTTGAATCTAGAGGTAAAGATTTAAGCAATCTATATGTTGATGAAAGAACACATATTATAATGCCTTATCATGTTTCTATAGATAAAGCAAAAGAAGAAGCTTTAGGAGAAAATAAAATAGGAACTACTCAAAGAGGTATAGGACCATGCTATAATGATAAAATCTCAAGAAATGGTATTAGAATGGGAGATTTAGTTGATTTTGATAGATTTAAGGATAAGCTTGAATGGAATATTAAAGAAAAAAATGATATTTTAGAAAAATATGGTTATCAAACTTTTTCTTTTGAAGAATTATTAGAAAAATACAAAGTGCTTGCAGAAAAGATGAAAAATAGAATAATAGATTCAGTTTTTGAAATTAACCAGGCAGTAATAGAAGGTAAAAAAATATTGTTTGAAGGAGCTCAAGCATTGATGTTAGATATAGATTATGGAACATATCCATATGTAACTACATCATCTCCAACAGCAGGTGGAGCATGCACGGGTAGTGGAGTTTCTCCAAATAAAATAAATAGAGTATTAGGTGTTATGAAAGCGTATACAACTCGTGTTGGAGAAGGGCCTTTCCCTACTGAATTAAATAATGAAATAGGAGAAAATTTAAGGGTAGTAGGACATGAATTTGGAGCAACTACAGGTAGACCAAGAAGATGTGGTTGGTTAGATCTTGTAGTAGGGAAATATGCTACATTAATAAATGGATTAACAGATATAGTTTTAACTAAATTAGATGTATTATCTGGACTTGAGGTTATTAAAGTTGCTATAGCTTATGATATTAATGGTAAAATACATCAAACATATCCTGGAAATTTAAGAAAATCTCAAGAAATAGAAATAGTGTATAAAGAATTCCCAGGTTGGACAGAAGATATTACAAAAATTAAAAACTATGAAGAATTACCAGAAAACTGTAAGAGATATGTTGAGTTTATTGAAAGTTATTTAGAAACTCCTATAACTTTAATATCTGTTGGACCAAGCAGAGAGCAAAATATTTATAGAGGAGAATTTTAATGAATAAATATGTTAATCCTTTGTGTGAAAGATATGCTAGTGAAGAAATGCAATATATATTTTCTCCTGATTTTAAGTTTTCAACTTGGAGAAAATTATGGGTAAATCTTGCAAAATCTGAACAAGAATTAGGGCTAGATTTCATAACAGATGACATGATAAAGGAAATGGAAGATAATATATATAACATAGACTATAATCTAGCTGCAAAGTATGAAAAAGATTTAAGACATGATGTAATGGCTCATGTTCATACTTTTGGAGATTTAGTTCCTAATGCAAGAAAAATCATACATTTAGGTGCAACTAGTGCTTATGTTGGAGATAATACAGATATTATACAAATAAAAGAAGGATTACTTCTTGTTAGAAAAAAACTTGTCTCTGTTATAGAAAGAATGTCTAAATTTGCTGATATGTATAAGGCTCTGCCAACTTTAGGATTTACACATTTTCAAGCTGCTCAGCTTACAACAGTAGGTAAAAGAGCATCTCTTTGGATACAATCTCTACTTTATGATTTAGAGGATTTAGAATTTAGATTAGATAATTTAAAATTTAGGGGAGCTAAGGGTACTACTGGTACACAGGCAAGTTTTAAAGAACTATTTAATGACTATGATAAAGTAAAAAAATTAGATGAATTAGTTACAAAAAAGGCAGGATTTAAGGGTAAACAAACTTTATCTTCTCAAACTTATGATAGAAAACAAGATTCACAAATCTTGCAATTGCTATCAAATATTGCACAAAGTGCTCATAAGATCACTAATGATTTTAGAATGTTACAACATTTAAAAGAAATAGAAGAACCATTTGGTAAAAAACAAATAGGATCATCTGCTATGGCGTATAAGAGAAATCCTATGAGAAGTGAAAGAGTATCATCTCTTGCAAAATTTGTTATGGCTAATGCTCATAATGGAGAACTTGTTGCTTCTACACAATGGTTTGAAAGAACATTAGATGATTCAGCAGATAAAAGATTATCTGTTCCACAAAGCTTTTTAGCTATAGATGGTATATTAATATTACTTTTAAATATTTTTGAAAATACAGTTGTTTATGAAAAAATAATAAAAAGAAATGTAGATAAAGAATTACCATTTATGGCAACAGAGAATATAATAATGAGGGCTGTTGAAAATGGAATGGATAGACAAGATGTCCATGAGATTATAAGGGAATTATCTATGGAAGCTGCTAAAAATGTTAAATTAGAAGGTCTTGATAATAACTTAATAGAATTAATTAAAAAAGATGGAAGATTAGATATTATTAAAGATGAAATAGATAATATATTAGAAGCAGAAAAATTCATTGGATATTCAAAGGAACAGGTTGAAGAATTTTTAAGTAATGATATTAGTCCTATATTAGAAAAATATAGAGAAGAAATTATAAAAACATTTACGGAGATAGATAAATAATGAAAAAAGGATATACTATACTTACAGTTAATGAAGATAACTTGGGTATTAGTAATATTAAAATAACAGAAATAGCATTGCTTAGATCAAAGTCAAATGAAGTAATAATAAATTATGATATTTTAAATATAGAAAATGTATTTGATGACTTATTAAAAATAAAGAGAGTATTGGAAAAAGTTTCCGATACTCTTAATATTAAATTTAATATAAATAAATGTAATAAAGATGAATTTAATATAGATGAAGTCATTAATTTTACAATGAAACTTATTAAAGATACTAACCCATATTTATCATCAATTTTATCAAATTATACATACGTTCAAACACAAAATAATATTAAATTAAATTTAGAAACTATAATGAATATAGGTAAAAATACTGAAAAAACTTTGTCAAAAAGAATAGAAAAAATAATAAATGAAACTTTCTCTCAAAATTTAAACTTTGAGATATTTTTTAATGTAAACACAGAAATAAATTTAATTGACACTAAACCAAAAGAAGAAGTATTAGAATATGAAATTCCTATTTCATATAAGCCTAAAGAAGTAAAAAAACCAGGTATAGTTAATAATAAGAAGTATGCAAGTACTAAAATTAAATTGAGTAATTTTAGTGATCTTGAAGATTTAATGGTAGGTCAAGAAATAGCTCTAAGAGGAGAGATATTCTATTTTGATTTAGCATCAACTAAAAGTGGTAAATTAAAAATAGTAATATATATTACAGATCATGAAAATTCAGTAGCTTGTACAAAATTTGTTAATGATAAAGAAGAGATTAAATTTAAAAATGGAGACATAGTTGAATTATCAGGTAAATATGAAAAATATTTTGATGATTATTCTATAATAATAAGGGATATAAAAGTAATAGAAAATGATAATAAGAAAAGGGAAGATAGATCTGAGGAAAAAAGGATAGAACTTGCAGCCCATACTAATATGAGTGATATGTTATCTACTATAGAACCTAAATCAGGTAAAGAAGGTTCTTTAGTTAATAGGGCAAGAGAATTTGGACATAAGGCTGTAGCTGTTACAGATTATGGAGTAGTACATTCTTTCCCATTTGTTGCTATGGGAGTTAAAGAAGATGAAGAATTTAAAGTGATATATGGTATAGAAGCATATATGGTAGATGATAGTGCTCCATTAATAGTTAAGGCTAAAGATGTATTTATAGAAGAGGAAGAATTCGTAGTATTTGATATAGAAACTACAGGATTTTCTCCTGTAAATGATAAAATAATAGAAATAGGTGCAGTTAAGTTAAAAAATGGTAAGGTATTAGATAGATTTTCTGAATTTGTAAATCCTGAAATGATAATACCTAAAAAAATTATAGAGCTTACTGGTATTAATGATAATATGGTTAAAGATAGCGATATTATTGATAAAGTAATGCCAAGATTTTTAGAATTTACTAAAGGTAGTACATTGGTAGCTCATAATGCAAAATTTGACGTTGGATTTATTTCTAAAAAATGTGAAGAATTGGGTCTAGAAACTAACTTTTCATATATAGATACATTGGAATGGTCTAAAATATTAGTAGATGATGTAAAAAGATTTAGTTTAGATGCACTTACTAAAAAATTTAATATTAAATTAGATAATCACCATAGGGCAGTAGATGATGCTAATGCAACAGCAGAATTATTTAAAAAATTATTATCCCTTGTATCTGCAAAGGGTGTAGAAAGATTAATTGATGTTAGTGAAAAATTAGAGAAAAAACCTAAAATTGCTGATACAGAAAATATTACTATACTAGTGAAAAATCTTGCAGGATTAAAAAGATTATATGAACTAGTATCTATATCACATTTAAAATATTATGGGGATAAAAAACCAAGAATACTTAAAACAGATCTTGAAAAAGATAGAGAAAACTTCTTAATTTCTTCAAGTCCAATATATTCTGGAAGATTTAATAAAGGTAAACTTGTAAGCCTTTATATCAGAGGTATTTCAAGAGAAGAAATTATGCAGGAATTAGATTTTTATGATTATGTACAAGTATATCCAAGATGTATATATAACGATGCGATAGAAACTGAAGAAATTTCTGGTTATGAATTTATAGAACAAATGAATAAAGATTTTGTTGATATGGCTAAAGATAAGGGTAAATTAGTTGTAGCAACAGGAAATGTATATTATTTAGATGATAAGGATAAAAAATCTAAAGCAGCCTTACTTTTAGGTTCTGATAGGGCTTTTAGAACTTATCAGATAGACACAGGTAATTATTATAGAACAACAGAAGAAATGCTTGAAGAATTTAGTTATTTAAATGAATCGGATATAAGAAATGTTGTAATATATAATACACATAAAATTAATGATCAAATTGAAAAAATTAAGCCTATACCTGATGGTGACTATAAGCCTGTAATGGAAGGAGCTGAAGATGAAGTTAGAAATATGACGTATAATAAGGCATATGAACTTTACGGTAATCCTCTTCCTGAGGAAGTAGAATTAAGGGTAAAAAGAGAACTTGATTCAATAATAGGGAATGGATTTGCTGTGCTGTATTTAATAGCACAAAAATTAGTTAAAAAATCAGTTGATAATGGGTATTTAGTTGGATCAAGGGGTTCAGTAGGTTCATCGCTTGTAGCATATTTTATGGGAATAACAGAGGTTAATGCCCTTTATCCTCATTATAGATGTGAGAAATGTAAATATTTTGAAATGAAAGATTTTGAGGGTTCGGGAGTCGATTTAGAAGAAAAAAACTGTCCTAAATGTAACTCTAAATTAATAAGAGATGGACATTCTATACCATTTGAAGTTTTCATGGGATTTAAGGGAGATAAAACTCCAGATATAGATCTTAATTTTTCTGGAGAATATCAAGGTGAAATACATAAGTATACTAGAGAACTATTTGGAGATGATTATGTCTTTAGAGCAGGAACAATATCTGGTCTTGCTGAGAAAAATGCATATACTACTGCTAAAAAGTATTTTGAGGAGAATATAAAAAAGGAATTTGAAAAAGAGATATATAATAAATATGGTACAAGTCTTAAAAAATTAGATGCCATTACTAGATCTAGTGAAGAAAAAAGATTAGAAGAAAGAATTAATGATTACTGTAACAAGAATAAGGCTGAGATATATAGAGTTGCAACTAAATGTACAGGGGCTAGAAAAACTACAGGGCAGCATCCTGGAGGTATGATAGTAGTCCCAGATTATAAGTCTATATATGATTTCACTCCTGTTCAATATCCAGCTAATGATGAAAGTTCTGGTTCTATAACTACACACTTTGATTACCATGTTATGGACCAACAATTAGTTAAACTTGATATACTAGGTCATGATGATCCAACTACATTAAGAATGTTGCAGGATTTAACTAATGTGGATATATATAACATACCATTAACAGATCCTAAGGTAATTAGTATATTTAATTCTACAGATGCATTAGGAGTTAGTGAAGAACAGATAGGTTCTAAGATGGGAACTAGTGGTATACCAGAATTTGGAACAGACTTTGTTAAAAAAATGTTAGAAGATACACTTCCAACAACTTTTGCAGAGCTTGTAAGAATATCTGGTCTTTCACATGGTACAGATGTTTGGTTAAATAATGCCCAAGAATATGTAAGAGATGGTGTTGCGACTTTAAGTGAAGTTATTACTGTTAGGGATGATATTATGAACAGACTTATAGATAAGGGTATGGATAAATCTGAAGCATTTAATATTATGGAGTTTGTTCGTAAAGGGCAACCATCTAAGAATAAAGAAAAATGGGAACAGTATAAGGAAATGATGAAGGCAAGTAATATAGATGAATGGTATATAGAATCATGTGAGAAGATAAAATATATGTTCCCTAAGGGACATGCTGTTGCCTATGTTATGATGGCTGTTAGAATAGCTTACTTTAAAGTGTTTTATCCACTTGAGTTTTATACTGCATTTTTAAATAGAAAATATGCTGATTTCTCATTTAAGGAAATGTATGGAAATATAGATGAAATTAAAATAAATTTACAAAAAAGAAAAGAATTAGAAGCAAGGGATTTAAAAGTCTTAGATAAGAAGCAAATTATACTTTTTGAAATATTAATAGAGATGTATTATAGAGGAATAGAAACTTTACCTATAGATATATATAAATCAGATGCAATGAAATTTACCATAGAAGATGGAAAAATTAGAATACCATTAATAGCTATGGATCAACTAGGAGAAGTTGTAGCTAAAACTATAGAAGAAGAAAGAAAAATAAAAGAATTTACTTCTATAGAAGATTTAACTAAAAGATGTAAGATTTCAAAAACTGTACTTGATACTTTAAAAACTTTTGGATGTATAGACAGTTCTATACCAGAGTCAAATCAACTAACTCTTTTTTAACATTGACAACATAAGTAAATGAGAGTATAATAATACAAAAAACAAGGAAATAAAGGAGGAGCAAATGAAAATACTTATTAATCAAGTTTTAGATATTTTAAATGAGAATATAAGAAAATATTATGATTTTGAATTGACAGAATTAGATATCCAAAATTCGACTAAAAAAGAATTTGGAGATTATCAAACTAATTTTGCTATGCAGAAAGCTAAAATGTTAGGTAAAAATCCAAGGGAAATTGCAAATTCTATAGTAGAAAATTTTGATGGTAAAGGTGTAATTTCAAAAGTAGAAGTAGCAGGACCAGGGTTTATTAATTTCTTTATTAATACTGATTTATTAAATAAAGAAACAGCAAAAATAGGTAAAGAAAACTACGAATATGGAGTACCAAATGAAAAAATAGTTGCTATAGATTATTCTTCACCAAATATTGCAAAAAGAATGCATGCTGGACATTTAAGAAGTACAATAATAGGAGATGCTTTAAAAAGAATATATAGAGAATTAGGATTTACTGTATATGGGGATAATCATATAGGGGATTGGGGAACTCAATTTGGTAAATTAATAGTTGCATATAATAACTGGTTAGATAAAAAAGCTTATGAAAATAATGCTATTGAAGAGTTAGAAAGAATATATGTTCTATTCTCTCAAAAAGCTAAAGAAGATCCAACTTTAGAAGAACAAGCAAGAGAAGAGTTAAGAAAAGTTCAAGCAGGAGATCCAGTAAATTATGCACTATGGAAAGAGTTTATTACTTCATCATTAAGAGAATATGATAAAGTATATAAAAGACTTGATATTGAATTTGAGCTATTTAATGGTGAATCTTTCTATAATGATATGATGCCAGAAGTTTTAGAAAAACTTAAAGAAAGAAATATAGCTAAACAAGATCAGGGAGCCCTTGTAGTATTTTTCCCTAATGATGAATTACCTCCTTGTATAGTTCAAAAGAAAGATAATTCCTTCCTTTATTCAACATCAGATTTAGCAACTATAGTTTATAGAAAAGATGAATTAAACGTTGATATAGCTATATATGTAGTTGATGAAAGACAATCTGATCACTTTAAACAGGTATTTAAAATAGCAGAAATGCTAGGTTCTCCATATGACTATGATAAACATCATACTAAATTTGGTATTATGAGATTTGGAGATGGAACAATATTTTCAACTCGTGGTGGAGATGTAATTAGACTTGAAGATATATTAAATAAAGCTAAAGAGAAAGTACAAGAAATAGTAGATGAAAAAAATCCAGAATTATCTCAGGAAGAAAGAGAGTTAATTGCTGAAACAGTAGGAGTAGGAGCTATAAAATACTTTGATTTAAGTCAAAATAGAGCTTCAGGAATTACATTTACATGGGATAAGGTACTAAGCTTTGAAGGTAATACAGGACCATATTTACAATATTCATATGTAAGAATTATGTCTATACTAAGAAAAGCAAAAGAATTAGGTATAGAATTTGAAGGTTCTAAGTTCTTAGTAGAAGGAAGTGAAATTTCAGATAGAAATTTAATAGTATCGCTTCATAAACTACCTACAGCAGTAATTAAAGCTTATGAATCAAATAGACCAAATTTAATTGCTGAATATATTTACTCAGTAACTAAAGAGTTTAATTCTTTCTATAATTCACATCAAGTTATAGATAAAGATAATTTAGAATTAACTAAAGCAAGACTTGCATTATGTGAGAAAAGCGCTTTAGTTATTAAAAAAGCATTAAGTTTATTAGGAATTAGAACAGTAGATAAAATGTAGTAAAATTGGCACTTAGGTGCCTTTTTTTATTTACTTTTATACTATGTTGGGATATAATATGTATAGGAGATGATTAAATGCTTTGGGAATTTGATAAGAGTTTTAAAAAGAAAATTATAGGGGTAGATGAGGCTGGTAGAGGTCCTCTTGCAGGGCCTGTTGTTGCAGCTTGTGTACGTATTAATAGATATAGTGAAAAATTAAAGGAATTAAATGATTCTAAAAAATTAACAGATAAGAAAAGAAGAGAGTTGTTTGAATACTTAACTACAAATAAGAATGTAGAAATAGGTGTGGGTATAGTAGATGAAGAAGTTATAGATGAAATCAATATATTGAATGCAACTTTTTTGGCTATGAATTATGCTTTAAATAATATAAGTAAAGGTGAGGATGAGTTAGTGTTAGTTGATGGAAATAGGGAAATTAAAGGATATTTAGGAAATCAGCAAACTGTAGTAAAAGGAGATGGTAAGTCTCTTTCTATAGCAGCTGCTTCTATTATAGCTAAGGTTACAAGAGATGATATTATGAAAGAATATGATCTTGAATATCCAGGTTATGGTTTTGATAGACATAAGGGATATGGCACTAAACTTCATTATGAGCGTATAAGAGAAAAGGGAATATGTGATATACATAGATTAAGTTTTTTGAAGAATATATAAATAACTAGGAGAAAATCATGCAAAAGAAGTGTATAGTTTGTGGGAGTGAAGAATTTTGTATAAAAAATATTTATCTGACTGTAAAAGACATGAAAGATAATGGTGATTTAACGTATAAAATTTTTGATTTAATTTCAAAAAATGAACTTTTTTATTTAAAAATATGTAGAAATTGTGGTAAGGTTGAAATGTATAGTGCTGCTATAGTTGAAGAAAATTTTAAGAAAAATAATTATAAATGTTGTAAATAAAAATATTAATAAAAAAGTATTGAAAAAAACATTAACTTATGATATACTGGTCCAGTATAAACGATTTTGGTTTGATGAGGATTAAACTACTCATCACGTTTTATTGTTTAATTTTTAGAAAGATTTGAGGTGAAAGTATGGCAAAACAAGATGTTCTTGAACTAGAAGGAGAAATATTAGAAGCATTACCAAATGCAATGTTTCAAGTTCGTTTAGAAAATGGACATGTGTTATTAGGTCACATCTCTGGAAAAATGAGAATGAATTACATTAAAATTTTACCTGGAGACAAGGTTACAGTTGAAGTATCACCATATGACCTTTCTAGAGGTAGAATCGTTTATAGAAAAAAATAATATAGGAGGGTTTTTATAATGAAAGTAAAAGCATCTGTTAAACGTATCTGTGATAAATGTAAAATTATCAAAAGACACGGAAAAGTTAGAGTAATATGCGAAAACCCTAAACACAAACAAGTACAAGGATAGACATCTAAAATTTTTATATATATTTACTTAAATTATGTAAAAATTGTAAAAATATGTTTAGCTGTAGAGCTTGTACTTTATGTTTGGGTAAAGGCATATTGATGAAGGTAAAAAAATTATTTAAGGAGGAAAGGATTTGGCTAGAATCGCAGGAGTTGACATTCCAAGAAACAAAAGAGTTGAAGTTTCATTAACTTATATCTACGGAATAGGAAGAAGCATTTCAAATGAAATCTTAGTAAAAGCTGGAATAAACAGAGATACTAAGGTTAAAGATTTAACTGAAGAAGAAGTAGGAAAAATCAGAACTATCGTAGAAGAATATAAGATAGAAGGGGAATTAAGAAAAGAAATCAGACTTAATATCAAGAGATTAACTGATATTAAATGTTACAGAGGTTTAAGACATAGAATGGGATTACCAGTAAGAGGTCAAAAAACTAAGACTAATGCAAGAACTAGAAAAGGTCCAGCAAAAATGGCTGTGGCTAAGAAGAAGTAAAAATTTTAGATAGGAGGACCATATAAGTGGCTAAAAAACAAGTAGTTAAAAAGAAAAAATTAAAAAACATACCTAATGGTATAGCTTATATACATTCTACTTTTAACAACACAGTTGTTACTATCACTGATAGTGAAGGTAAAGTAGTTATATGGAAATCAGGTGGAACATCTGGTTTCAAAGGTACTAAAAAAGGAACTCCATTTGCTGCACAAATAGCTGCAGAACAAGCAGCGCAAGTAGCTATTGAAAATGGAATGAAAAAAATAGAAATTAAAATAAAAGGGCCTGGATCAGGAAGAGAAGCTTCAATAAGATCAATCCAAGCAACAGAGTTAGAGGTAACTAGAATAGTAGATATTACTCCAGTACCTCATAACGGGGCTAGACCGCCTAAGAAAAAATTATAATTAACAAGGCAAAGGAGGAAATTGAAAAATGGCAAGAGATAGACAGCCTATTTTAAAGAAATGTAGAACTCTTGGATTAGATCCAAGCATTTTAGGTGTAAATAAAAGATCAAAGAGAAATATAAGACCAAATGCAAATAAAAAATTAACTGAGTATGGAACTCAATTAAGAGAAAAACAAAAAGCGAGATTTGTATACGGTGTAATGGAAAAACAATTCTATAAATTATATGAAGAAGCAACAAGAAAAGAAGGAGTAACAGGTGAGTTATTACTTCAATACTTAGAAAGAAGATTAGATAACGTAATATACAGATTAGGATTTGGAGCAACTAGAAGACAAGCTAGACAAATAGTAAGTCATGGACATATCTTAATTAATGGTAAGAGAGTAGATATAGCTTCTTACAGAGTAAAACAAGGAGATGTTATTACTCTTAAAGAAGGATCAACAGAACTTTCAATAATTAAAGAATCAGTAGGACAAAAATCAATTCCTGGATGGTTATCATTAGAAGAAGGAACTTTAACTGCAAAAGTTTTAGAAAATCCTACAAGAGATGCAGTTGATTTTGAAATTAACGAAGCAATGATAATCGAGTTCTATTCAAGATAATAATTGATATTATTAGGTTATTGATAAAATTCTATATAAGGGAGTTGGTTTATCTTGTTAAACATTGAGAAGATAGCAAAAAATATTAAGCTTACAGAAGAGAAAATTGACCAATACAGTGCTAAATACACATTAGAGCCACTATATAGAGGTTATGGAAATACTATAGGTAATGCTTTAAGAAGAGTACTTTTATCATCAATACCAGGTTCTGCAATAAAAGGTGTTAGAATAGATGGTGTTTTAAATGAATTTTCTATGATAGAAGGAGTTAAAGAAGCTGTAACTGATATAGTATTAAATATAAAAGAAATAGTAGTAGAACTAGATGAACCTGTTGAAAAAAGAATGAAATTATCAGTTGAAGGACCAAAGGTAATAACAGCTGCTGATATAATTCCAGAAGCAGGGATAACTATAATAAATCCTGATCAAGTAATTGCAACACTTACAACTAAGAAAACTATAGATATGGAATTTATAGTAGATTCTGGAGAAGGATTTGTAATATCTGATGAAATAAACACTTCAGGTTGGGAAACAGATTTTCTTGCTGTTGATGCTATATATACACCTATTAGAAAGGTAAGTTACCAAGTAGAAGATACTATGGTAGGACGTGTTACAAATTATGATAAATTAACTTTAACAGTTACTACAGATGGAAGTATAGATATTCATGATGCATTATCATATGCAGTTGAATTAATAAATATACATACTAAGCCATTTGCTAATATAGGAACTGCTATGGCTAAATTTAGAACAGAAGAAGAGTTAGAAGTTGAAGATTTAGATGACAATCAACTTTCTCTTGTTGAAGAAACTAGAATAGAAGAATTAGGGTTAACAATACGTTCATATAATTGCCTTAAAAAAGTAGATATTAATACTGTAGGTGAATTGATAAAACTTACTAAAGAAGATCTTAAAAAGATAAAGAATTTAGGTAATAAATCTGCAAAAGAAATAATTGAAAAAATGAAAGAATATGGTTATGAAATGTCTTCATCAGAAGAATAGAATACCGAATTTTAAGTAAGATAGGAGGACAAATTTTTTATGAATCACAGAAAATCATATAGAAAATTAGGAAGAAGAAGTGATCATAGATTAGCAATGATGAAGAATATGACAATATCTTTAATTAACGCTGAACAAATAGAAACAACAGTAACTCGTGCTAAAGAGTTAAGAAAGTTTGTTGAAAAAATGATTACTTTAGGTAAAAAATACAATTTAGCTAATGACGATAAAGCGAAGGCAGTACATATATATAGACAAGTATTTGCTTTTTTAAGAAATGAAGAAGCAACATCTAAGGTTTGCAAAGAGATAGCTCCAAGATACATAGAAAGAAATGGTGGATACACAAGAATCATTAAAACAGATGTAAGAAGAGGAGATTCAGCTGAACTTGCGATTATAGAATTAGTTTAATAAATTTAAAAAAATCGCTTTTGCGATTTTTTTTAAATTATAATAAAATTATTATGGGAGTTGTGAAATTAAAAAGTTTTTTCTTTATTTTACTGGGTATAATTATAAATAAAGGAGGTTCATACTTTTTAATTAAAGTAAATAACATTATGAAAAGATTATTATCATTGATAATATTATTAATCTGGGGGGGATTAATTTCTTTTTCAAATAATATTACTGGACCAAGACACAGAGTTGAGGTTTCTGCTGGGTTCATTAATGATAGACAAAATGCTGCAATGGGAAGTAATATATTTATTTCTAATTCTATTTCATATATACCTGAATGGAAAGTTCAAATAAATAAAAAATTTGATGTTACATTTGGACCTAAAGTATTTCTAAATTTTTCAAATTTTATAACACTTTCTAATGGTGCTGCTAAAGCTTCTAGTAGTGTTGGCAGTAGTCCAGCAACAATTACTCCTAGTTTAATTTTAGGAGGAGAATTAGATTTTAATTATATGGTAAAAGAAAATCTTAAAATATATACAGGCTTAGAAGTTGGAACTGGAATAGGATTCCAAATATCTACTACTGGTCCTAGTGTTCAAAATCCTGAATTTAGAACTTCAAGTAAAATTTCTTTAGGTTTTAAAATAAATGAAAAATATAATATAGCAATATATACAGCAGATATTAAAGGATTATTAGGTTTAGAAGCTGGGTATACTTTTTAATGGGAGGAAATGATATATGAAAAAATTACTATTGTCAATAATATTATTGGCTGGATTAATTTCATTTCCAGCTAAATTAAACAGGTCTAAATATGGAACTAGAAAATATACAACTACAAGTACTAATACAAAAAATGTTAAAAATAAATCTAATAATATTTTTTCTGGAGAAAATAATAATGAAGATAATACAAATAAGGTAGATATAGAAAAAATAGAAATTAAAGAACAAGATAGAACTTCTGTATTAAGTAATAATGAAAAAATAAAAGAAATTACAAGTAGTGTAGATATAGAAAAAATAGAAATTAAAGAACAAGATAGAACTTCTGTATTAAGTAATAATGAAAAAATAAAAGAAATTACAAGTAGTGTAGATATAGAAAAAATAGAAATTAAAGAACAAGATACAATATATGTATCAACTAATAATGAAAAAGTGGAAGAAGATATTAAAAAAACAGATGAAATTTTAAATAAAGTTAAATTAACAGGACCTAGATATAGATTAGAATTAGCCTTAGGTGCTGTTAGTATTGATGAAAATGTAAAAAAAGATGAATATTTCTCTACATCAATTGCTTTTTTACCTGAATGGAATGCTAAGATTAATGACAAAATGGATATTAGTTTTGGTCCAAAGCTTACATTGAATGTTGCAACCAAAATATTAAAAACAAATGGTTCTAGCCAAGTAAGCGCTTCTAGTAGTTCAGTTAAAAGTAGTAGCAATAAGGATTATACAATAATACCTAATTTAATTTTAGGTGGTGAGGGTAATTTTAATTATAGAATAGAAGAAGATATAAAAGTTTATACTGGATTAGAAGTTGGATTAGGTATAGGTCCTGAAATAAAACCAAGTAATGGTTCAACTGAAGTAGGATATTCATTTGTATTTATAGGTAAGATGTCAGTGGGGATTAAAATAAAAGATAAATACAATATAGGAATATATACAGGAAATGTTAAAGGAATACTTGGAATAGAAGCTGGTTATACTTTTTAGCAGAAAGGAATATTAAGTGAAAAAAATTTTTTTATACATAATGATATTATTTACATGGGGGGGGGGGTAGTTTCTTTTTCATCTAAAATAAATAAAAAACATAGCATAAATAAAATGAATGTTTTATATTCAAGTGACAAAAATAAAGATGATAAAAAAGAAAAAAACATTTCTAAATCATCAAAAATAACAGGACCAAGATATAGATTAGAAGGAGCTTTAGGTTTATATTATGAAAAAAATAATTCATATTTTTTTCAATCAATTGCATTTTTACCTGAATGGAAAGCTGAAATAAGTAAAAAATTTGACATTACTTTCGGACCTAAATTTACTATAGATTTATCTGAAAATAAATCAAGTAATACAAATAATGTAGAAATTATTGCAATTTTAGGAATGGAATCTGATTTTAATTTTAAGATAAAAGAAAATGTTAAAGCATATATAGGAATAGAAGCAGGTTTGGGTGGCGGGATTAAAACATATAATATAGAATTTTTACCAGGATTTCTTATTAAAGGAGCTTTAGGTATTAAAATAAATAATAGATATAATGTTGGAATTTATTCAGGTATTACTAGTAAAGGGCTTTCTGGAATAGAATTTGGATATACCTTTAAATAATTAATTTTAAAAGAGAGGGAATAATAGATGAAAAAAATATTATTATTGATGTTATTAATGTTTGAACTTTCTCTTTCGGCTCCATCTAATAATCAAAGAATTAGGAATAGAAGAAGTTCTAATTCAATTTCTAATATCTTAAAAAATAGAAATCAAAATAGAAGAATAATAGATAATAAATCTAGTTCGACTAATCAAAATAATTCAAACAATATACAACAAAAAACATCTAAATCTGATATTATTATTGAAAAAGAAAATAATAATAATGTAAAACAAGTAAATAGAAAATATAATATAACGGGTCCAAGATATAGAATTGAAGGAGCTTTTAGTGCAGTACCTACAAAATGGGCTACATTTCATGAAGCAATTTCATTTTTACCAGAATGGAAATCTCAAATTAGTAAAGAATTTGATATAACATTTGGACCTAAATTTTCATTTATTTTATCAGAAACTAAAAATTATGCTTATCCTGCTTTGTTTTTAAGTATTGAAACAGATTTTAATTTTAGAGTAAAAGAAAATCTTAAAGTGTATACATCTTTAGAAGCGGGATTAGGTTTAGAGTGGTCTATAGCTTATTCAAATAAGAAAGTAACTTTTAGTAGACCTAGATTATTTAAGGGGGCATTTGGTATTAAGCTTAATGATAAGTATAATATAGCAGTTTATAGTAGTTTAGAAGGTAAAGGACGTATTGGAGTAGAATTCGGATATACATTTAAATAAATTATTTTTAAAAGAAAGGGACAATAAATGAAAAAAACATTATTGTTAATTATATTATTGATCTGGGGTGGGATAATCTCCTTTTCGACTGATATTAGTGGACCGAGATATAGACTTGAGGGAGCTTTTGGTTTTATTAATGATAAAATTACTGAAAACTATAACTATTATTCAGGTGCTATTTCATTTTTACCAGAGTGGAAATTACAGGTTAATGATAGATTTGATATTACTATAGGTCCAAAAATCACAGTAAATACAACTACTATAAAATATACTAATGGATTATTAATAATATCTAGTTTAATTTTAAGTGGTGAGGCAAATTTTAATTATAAAGTAAAGAATAATATTAGAATATATTTAGGGCTAGAAGCTGGAACAGGAGTAGGATTTCAAAGATATTCTTCCATTAATAATAGTGAAAATATGAAATCAAGTGAAAATTCAAACGATATACATTATAGTCGTGAGTTTACAGCTATAAGTAAAATTGCATTAGGTATTAAATTAAATGATAGATATAATATAGCTATTTATACTGGAGATGCAAAAGCGTTGTTAGGAATAGAAGTAGGTTATACTTTTTAATGGAAGGAAATAATACATGAAAAAATTAATATTATCAATATTTTTGTTTGTTGGATTAGTTTCATTTCCAGCAAAAGTAAAGAATTTAAAACAAAATAGTAAAAAGATTTCTATTACAACTTCAAATAAATTAAAAGGACCTAGATATAGAGTAGAAGTTTCTGTAGGAGTTGTTGATGTTAGAGATACTGATGGATATAAATTTGTATCAGGAACTATTTCATTTTTACCAGAATGGAAATTTGAAGCTAATAAAAAAATAGATGTTACTTTTGGTCCAAAGATTATAACAAATTTTGGAACTATTATTAACCCAATAAAATATAGACCTAGTGTATTTTTAGGTGGAGAAGTTAATTTTAATTATAAAGTAAAAGAGAATCTTAAAGTATACACAGGTATTGAACTTGGAAAAGGAGTAGTATTTGATATAAAAAATAATAATTCTAATAATGTTCAAATAATATTAAGATCTACAGCTAAAATTTCAGTGGGAGTTAAAATTAAAGATAGATATAATTTGGCGATATATACAGGAAATATTAAAGGTATAATTGGATTAGATGTAGGTTATACTTTTTAGGAGAAAGGAAATTATAAATGAAAAAAATATTATTATTGATATTATTTACCTGGGGGTGGAAAATTCTTTTTCATCTAATAAGAAATATCATAAAAATAAAATGACTATTTCACGTTCTGATTCTAAAAATAAGAAAGAAGAAACGGGTACTTTAAATTCACCTAAAATAACAGGACCAAGATATAGATTAGAGGGTGCTTTAGGTATAAATACTATTAAGAGTCCAAATTTTTTTCAGGCTATAGCAATCTTGCCTGAATGGAAATCACAAATTTCTCAAAAATTTGATATTACATTTGGACCTAAATTAACATTATTTTTATCAGAAACTAAATCAACAGAAAAATTAATTGTAAGAGGTAATGCAGTTTTGGGAATAGAATCTAATTTTAACTTTAGAGTAAAAGAGAATATTAAAGTATATATAGGATTAGAAGCGGGTGTAGGTGGTGGAATTAAGAAAAATGTTAATGATGCTGTAGAAAAAGATGCTAGTTTAATTATCAAAGCAGCCTTAGGTAGTAAGATAAATGATAAATATAATATTGCTATTTATTCTGCTATTCTTGATAAAGGACTTGTGGGAATAGAATTTGGATATACATTTAAATAATTGATTTTTAAAGAAAAGAAGTAATGAATGAAGAAAATATTATTATCAATGATTTTATTATTAACTGTTGGTGAAATTTCTTTTTCAGCTCCAGAAAGTACTCAAAGAACTAGAAGAAGAAATACTAATACTTTAAGAAATAGAAATCAAAATAGAAGAGTGGTAGATGCTAATAATTCTACTAATAAAAATAGTTCGAATAATGTACAACAAAGAACAACTAAATCTAATGTTGTTGTTGAAAGAGAAAAGAATAATAATGTAAAACAAGTAATGCTTCCGAGTAAAAGTAATTTAACGGGACCAAGATATAGATTAGAGGGGGCTATTAGTGCAGTTCCTACAAATAAGTGGGCTACATTTTATCAAGTTATTTCATTTTTACCTGAATGGAAATATCAGATTAATAGAAGAGTTGATATTACATTTGGACCTAAAGTTTCATTTGTGTTAACTGAAATTAAAGAATATCAGTTTATAGCTGGATTTGTAGGTGCTGAAGCAGATATTAATTTTAAAGTAAATGATGCTCTTAAAGCTTATTTAGCTTTAGAATATGGGGTAGGGTTAGAATGGTGGATAAAATATCATGATGGAAGCAATAAATTTTCTGAAAAACTTAGATTAATTAAAGGAACCTTTGGTTTCAAAATTAATGATAAGTATAATGTTGGAATTTATAGTAGTTTAGAAGGAAAAGGTCGTTTTGGGGTAGAGTTTGGGTATACTTTTAAATAAGTTTAATATTAATAGTATAAAAGGTAGTTAGCAACTACCTTTTTTAAATTTATGATTGAAAATGTAAAAAAGTAAAGGTATAATATAGAAAAATGTTTAGTTAAAATGGAAAGTTGTAGGTATAAAATGAAATATTTTAATGATAATACATTCATTCAATCAAATAGACATGTTAGTATAGTTACTAAACTAGTAGATGAAATAGGTGAAAAATCTATACATACAACTCATAAGTTTGCTTTTATAGTTTCTGGATTAGGAAAAATTAAACTAAATGAAATTGAGTATAAAGTAAAGGAAAATAGTTTAATTTGCATTAATCCATGGAGTACTACAGAAATAACAGAAGTAAATGTATCTATGAATATATTGGTTTTTTCGTATAATAATTCATACATAACTAGGATATTAAATCAAATTAGACCTGAATATATTGATATATTTAATAGTATTGAAAAATTAAGTAAAATAGATTTAAATGGTAGAGCTGGAACTAAAATTAAAAAGATATTACTTGAGATAAGAAATGAAATAGGTGATGATAATATTTTAGAATCCATAGATAAATTTATTGCAGGAGCTTATTCTGAAATATTTATTATTTCTAAATTTTTAGAACTATTTGTAGTATTATCCCGTAATAGTAAAAAACTTAAAAATGAGAAAAATAATTATTCTGAGGCACAGATGTTAATTAAATATATACATGCACATTCTAATGAAAAGCTTACTATTAATAAGCTTGCTGTAATCTTTTTTATAAGCGAATCAACTGTTAGAAGACATATAGAAGAACATACTGGTTTAACTTTTAATGAACTATTATACAAGATAAGACTAGCTAAAACAGAAGAATTATTACTTTATACAAATATGAGTTTAGATGAAATAGCCAATGTATCAGGATTTGTAGATGGTTCACATATTACAAAAATTTGGAATATGAAAAAGAATATGACTCCTACATCATATAGGAATATGTATAGAGATTCATTTACTGGATTTAATGAAAATGATAAGAAAATAATTTTTGAAATAATTAACTATATCAACACAGAATATATGCAGGATATTAAAATAGAACAAATATCTAAAATGTATGATATTTCAGAAATAAAGATAAATAAATTACTTTTATCATATGTTGATAGAAACTTTAGTACATATTTAAATCATATTAGAATAAATAAGGCATGTGAACTATTGATTGATACAGATATACCTATAATAGATATATGCTTTGAAGTGGGGTATAACAATATTAAGTCATTTAATAATAATTTTAAGAAAAATAAAAATATGACACCTACATGTTTTAGGGAGTATAAAAAAATTGACAACGATATGTAACTAAAGTATAATAAAAAGAAGTTTTGTAATTTTAGGAGAAAATAATGGAAAAGATTAAAGGAATTAACCCAGTAATAGAGATTTTAAAAAGTCAAACTACTATTGAAAAATTAGAGATATATAAGGGAATAAATAAATTACATATTAAGAAATTACTTGAACTTGCAAGTAAGAAAAATTTAAAAATATTTTATACTGATAAAAGAGATGATAATTCTCAAGGTGTTGTAGCATATATATCAGAATATGATTATTATGTTGATTTTGTAGCCTTTTTAGAAAAAGAATTAATGAAAGAAGAATCAACTATAGTAATACTAGATCAGATACAAGATCCAAGAAATTTTGGAGCTATAATCAGATCTTGTGAATGTTTTGGAGTAAGTGGAATAATAATGCAGGATAGAAATAATGTAAAGGTTACAGAAACTGTTGTTAAATCATCAACAGGGGCTATAGAACATGTAGATATAGTTCAGGTCACTAATATAGCTGACACTATAGAAAAACTTCAAAAATACGGATACTTTGTTTATGGTGCAGAAGCTGATGGAGAAAAGTTCTATTATGAAGAAAAATACCCTAAGAAAAAAGCATTAGTTTTAGGAAGTGAAGGTAAGGGTATGAGAAAAAGAGTTAGAGAAAGTTGTGATAGTATATTAAAAATCCATTTAAAAGGAGAAATAAATTCATTAAATGTATCTGTTGCAGCAGGAATACTATTATCTGAGATGAGTAAATAGGAGGTAAAAATGGCTAAAGAGTATAGTGCTAAAGAAATAGAAAAAAAATGGCAGGAAATATGGGATAAAAATAAAGTTTTTAAAACTGAAAACAAGGTTGAAGGTAAGAAAAATTATTATACTTTAGAAATGTTTGCTTATCCATCAGGTAAATTACATGCTGGGCATTTAAGAAATTATACTATAGGAGATGCTATAGCAAGGTATAAGAAAATGAAAGGATTTAATGTATTACATCCATTTGGGTGGGATTCATTTGGATTACCAGCTGAAAATGCAGCTATAGATAATGGTGTTAATCCAGCAATATGGACAGAAGAGAATATAAAGAATATGAAAAGACAATTAAAGTTAATGGGACTTTCATATGATTGGGATAGAGAAATTGAAACTTATAAAAAAGAATACTATAAGTTCAATCAAAAATTCTTTATAGAAATGTATAAAAAAGGATTAGTTTACAAAAGAAAATCATATGTAAATTGGTGTCCAGATTGTAATACTGTACTTGCTAATGAACAGGTTGAAAATGGTAAATGTTGGAGACATGGTAAGACTTTAGTAATACAAAAAGAATTATCTCAATGGTATTTTAAAATAACAGATTATGCAGATGAATTACTTAAAAGTCATGAGCAGTTAAAAGGTCATTGGCCAGATCAGGTACTTTCTATGCAAAAAAACTGGATAGGTAAATCTAGTGGAAGTGAGGTAATATTTACTTTAGAGCATGGGGAAAAAGAAATAGAAATACCTGTATTTACTACAAGAATAGATACTATTTATGGTGTTACATATATTTCTATAGCTCCTGAATTACCTTTAGTATCTGAGATAGTATTAAAAGAAAAACCTGAATTAAAACCATTAATAGATGATATGATTAATGAAGATAAGATTTTAAGAGAAGCTCAAGATAAAGAAAAAACTGGAGTATTTACAGGTCTTTATGTAAAACATCCATTAACTAATGAAATGATACCAGTTTATATAGCAAATTATGTATTAATGGATTATGGAACAGGTGCTGTTATGGGTGTTCCAGCTCATGATGAAAGAGATTTTGCCTTTTCTAAAAAATATGATTTAGGTGCAAAGGCTGTAATTAAAGCTAAAAATCCAGAAGATGATTTTGATGGGAATAAACCTTTTTTAGGAAAAGGTGAGTTAATTAATTCTGAGGAATTTAATGGAATATATAATATAGAAGTAAAAGATAAAATAATTGAAAAATTAGAAAAGATTGGAAAAGGACATGTAGCAGTAAATTATAGGTTACATGATTGGTTAATAAGTAGACAAAGATACTGGGGAACACCTATTCCAGTTATATATGATGAAGACGGGAATATACATTTAGATGAAAATTTACCAGTAGTTTTACCTACAGATGTAGATTTTAGTGTTAAAGGAAATCCTCTAGAAACATCTAAAAGTTTCAAAGAAGTTATATTACCTAATGGTAAAAAAGGATATAGGGAAACAGATACTATGGATACCTTTGTTGATTCTTCATGGTATTATTTAAGATACTTAGATCCTAGCAATGAGAATTTAGCATTTTCAAAGGAGGATGCTGATAATTACACTCCTGTTGACCAATATATAGGTGGAATAGAGCATGCTGTAATGCATTTACTTTATTCAAGATTTTTCCACAAGGTGTTTAGGGATTTAGGATATTTATCTACTGATGAACCATTTAAGGGATTACTTACTCAAGGTATGGTACTTGATTATTCATATTATTCTAATAATGAAAGAAGATATTTATATAAAGAAGAGGTTGAGATAAAAAATAAGAAGGCATTTAGTATAAAAACAGGAGAGGAATTAATTTCTAAACTTGAGAAAATGTCTAAGTCAAAGAATAATGGGGTAGATCCAGAAAAAATTATTCAAGAATTTGGAGCAGATGCTGCTAGAGTCTTTTCTTTATTTGCTGCACCACCTGAAAAAGAATTAGAATGGAATGCAAATGGTGTTGTAGGAGCATATAGATTTATTAATAGAGTATACTTAATGGTACAAGAATGTTTAGATATATTAACAGCTAATTATTTAGAAATAGATTTAAGTAAAAGAAATAAGGAAGATGAAAAGCTTCAAAGAAAAACTCATCAAACTATAAAAAGAGTTACAGATAGTATGGAAGATAATTTCCACTTTAATACTGCCATAGCAGGGAGCATGGAACTTATTAATGAGTTAACTACATATAAGCAAAATGTGTTAGATATGGATAATAAATCTAGTGAATCAAATAAAATTTTTAAAGAGTCAATGATATCATTAATATTAATGTTGGCACCTTTTGCACCTCATTTATCTGAAGAAGTTTGGGAAATATGTAAAATGGAAGGATATGTATCTAACGCTGCTTGGCCTACATATGTTGAAGAACTTACTCATGTTTCAGAAATAACTATAGTAATTCAAGTAAATGGAAAAGTTAGAGGAGAATTTGAAACTAACATTAATGTAAGTAAAGAAGAAATTATTGAAAAAGCTCTTTCAAATGAGAATGTACAAAGAAATATTGAAGGAAAAGAAGTTTTAAAAACTATAATAGTACCTAACAAATTAGTAAATATAGTTGTAAAATGATGTAAGTAGAGTCTTAGACTCTACTTATTAATATTTTTGAGGAGTTGAAATACAATGAAAAATTTAAAATCTGAATTAATACTATTTATTGTTGCTATAATCTGGGGAACTGGATTTATAGCTACAAAAATTGCTGTTGATAGTGGTATGGAGATATATAATATACTATTTGTAAGATTTTTAATTTCAACTATTTTACTTTACTTTATGCTTAAAATAAAGAAAATTAAAGTAGAAATGATAGAATATAGGGCAGGACTTATACTTGGTAGTATACTTGTTTTAGCATATATGATGCAGACTTTTGGACTATATTATACTACTCCTGCAAAAAATTCTATTTTAACTGGACTTTGTGTAATATTTGTTCCATATATGTCCTACTTATTATATAAAACAAGGGTAGATAAGTACACTTTTATTGCCTCTATACTTGCATTTATAGGTATATATATGTTATCAGGAAATTTTTTAGAAACTGTAGAAGGGTTTAATAAAGGAGATTTCTATACAGTAGTATGTGCAATCTTATTTGCACTTCATATAGTATTTACAGGATATTATGTTAATAATATAAATACGGTTGTACTTGCATATGTACAATTTTTAGTTGCAACAATATTATCATTAATATTAGCAATATATTATGGTCATTTAAGAGTAATATCAATGTCAGGTATATTAGCATCTCTATATATGGGAGTATTTTGTACTTTTATAGCTTATACCTTACAGATAGTTGGACAAAAAAGAGTTAATTCTTCAACAGCAGCAGTAATATTATCTTTAGAAGTAGTTTTTGCGACTATTTTATCAATATTTTTAGGATATGATAAATTTAATATTTTAATATTATTTGGTTCATTATTAATATTTTTAGGTATAATAATTTCAGAAACTAAATTAGATTTTATGTTTAAAAATAATAAGGGAAAGTAGGAACTTTTGATGTTCCTTTTTTTTTGTATATATTGTATAATATAGGTATAAAAAATAGTAAGGAAGAGTAATGGAAGAAAGAGAATTACAAAGTCTTAAAAGAAGAGCTAAAAAATTAAAAGTTCAATTAGAAAGACATGAAATTTTTATGGAATTATTTGAATATATTAGAAAAAATATACTTATATTAAATCCAATAATATTAGATGTAGAAACTACTGGAATTAGAAAAAATGATGAAATATTGCAATTAAGTATAATAGATCTTAGAAGTAATATAGTCTTTGATAAGTACATGAAACCTAAACATGTTAATGATTGGGAAGAGGCTTTTAAAATACATAATATTTCTCATGAAATGGTAAAAAACAAAAAACATATTTCTTACTATAAAAGAGATATAGAAAAAATATTAAAAAAACATAAATTAATAATAGGGTATGAAGTAAATTCTGATATAGCATTTTTAAAAAGAGCAGGAATAGAGCTTAAATCTAATATAGTATTAGACATAGCCTATATTTTTTCATTATTATTTGAAAATGAAAATATAATAGATAGAAAGATTAGACCTAGTTTATTAGAGGCTTCAAAATTCTATAATTTTGATTTTAATGCTCATGATGCATTAAGTGATTGTATAGCTACTTTACATTGTTTTAAGAGTATATTAGTTGAGAAAAAAGAAAAGTTTGAATTTAAGTATGACCCTCAAGTAATGAAAATTTTAGAAGAAGAGAATAAAGTTTTAGAAAAAGAAGATAAATTAACTAAACTTGCAAGAAAATATGTTAAATTGTATGAAAGTACAGGTAATAAAATAATACTGGATTTAGAAACAACTGGTATTAGAGAAGATGATGAAATAATACAGCTTAGTATTATAGACATTAAAGGTGAAAAATTATTTGATGAATACTTTAAACCTTTAAATGTAAAAGAATGGGAAAGTGCATATAAGATACATAAGATAAGTAATAAGATGCTTGAAGATAAATTAACTATTGAAGAATATAGAGAAGAGATACAATCTATACTTGATGTTACAGGCTATATGGTAGGGTATGGTATAGATTTTGATTATAAGTTACTTAAAAGGCAAGGATTTAATGTAGAACATATTAAAAGAATAGACATATCAGATTATTTTAAATATATATATAGGAAAATATTTAATAATCCAAAATTAAAAAGACCAAAACTAATAGAATGTTCAAGTTATTATGGATTTAAAGATAAAGGTTTTCATAATAGCCGAGTAGATTGTTTTGCAACACTTGTTTCATATAAAGGGATATATAAGGATATGTTAGAAGAATTGAGTGATAGGAATGAAGGTAAAGATAATTAAAAAAATTACATTAAGTAGTGATGAAATTAAATATTTTTTAGATTATTTAAATGAGAAAAAAATAGAAGTAGTTGAGGATATATTATTAGCAGATGTATTAGTTACTTTTGGTGGTGATGGAACATTACTTTCTACAGTAGAGCATTTGAGAGTAAAAAATATACCAGTATTTTCTATTAATTATGGGAGTATAGGATATATGACTAAGATAAGTAGTAAAGATGCCATAACTTCATTTGAAAAATATATTAATGGAGAATATATGATAGATCATAGAAAATTTTTAGAAGTTAGTTTTAAAAATAAGGTTTATTATGGTTTAAATGAATTAAGTATATTAAAGTTTGCTATAAATTCAAGGCTAATTAATGTAAAAGTAGAACAAGATAAAAAGTTAATAAATGTATATAAGGCAGATGGAATAATAGTTGCAACCCCTACAGGTTCCACTGCTTATTCACTTTCAGCTGGTGGACCTATAATTGAACCAAATTTAGATGCAATTTGTATAACTCCACTTGCACCTCAAAGTCTTACAACAAGGACTATTATAATTAATGGTAAGAGTGAACTTAAATTTTCAGCATTTGGAAGAAGTGAATATGTTGGTTTAAATATAGATGGAAATCTTCATTTTAAACTATATCCAGAAGATGTAGTTTATGCTAAGCTTTCAGATATGGGAATAGATTTAATATATGTAGATGATTTAAATTATTATGACATATTAAAAGAAAAATTATATTGGATTTAGGGGGTATAGATGTTAAAAGAATTAAAAATTGAAAATTTAGCAATTATTGATGAAATAGACATTAATTTAGAAAAAGGACTTACTGTACTTACAGGAGAAACAGGTGCTGGAAAATCAATAATACTTGATGGATTATCTTTGATTATTGGTGAAAAAGCAAGTAAAGAAATGATAGGTAAAAATAGTGAAAAAGTAAGTATAGAAGCAGTATTTAGCCTAGATGATGAACAGATAGAAAAATTAAATACTCTTGAGTATGAATTTGATGAGGAATTAATAATTTCAAGAGAATTTGGACTAGATAATAAGGTAAGAGTGAATAATAAGAGATTTACCTTATCAAATTTAAAGGAGATTAGTAGTAATATTTTAGATTTAGTGGGTCAGCATGATCATCAATATTTACTTAATTCTAATTATCACCTATATTTACTTGATAAGTTTTTAGATAAGGATAGTTTAAAGATTAAGGCTGATATTAAGGAATATATATCAAAAATAGATATATTAAGTGAAGAAATAGAGAATATAAAAAGGGAAAAAAGTGAAGCAATAGAAAAAAGAAATCTATATGAGTATATAGTTGAGGAAATATTTAAGCATAATTTAGAAGTAGATGAAGATGAAGAGCTTGAAAATGAATATAATGAATTATTTAATTCAGGTATGATTACTGATAAATTAACTGAAATACTTGATTTCTTGGATTTTAGTAGCTTTAAGAAGATAAAAAAAGATTTAGAGAAATTAAGTGAGTATTCAAATAAATATAATGAGTTAAATGATAGATTTAATAATGTTTATGAAGAATTAAATGATATAGTAGATGAACTTTCATCTTCTCTTACTGGTGTAGATAATAATCCATATAGGTTAGAAGAAGTAAATGATAGGTTAAATATTATAAAAAAACTTAAACTTAAATATGGTTCTAGTATTAAGGAAATACTTGAATATGGAGAAAATATTAAAAATAAGCTTGAATTAATAGAACATTCTGATGAAGCCTTATATGAGAAAGAAAAAGAATTAGAAGAGAATATAAAGGGATATAAGAAATTAAGTAAAAAACTTTCTACACTTAGAAAAAATAAGGCTAAAACATTAAAAGATAATGTTATGAATGAATTAAAAGAATTAAATATGCCATCAGTAGTATTTGATATAGAATTTACAGAACTTGATAGAATACACATAAATGGTAATGATGGAATTAAATTCTTAATTTCTACTAATAAGGGAGAAAAATTAAAAGATTTATCTAAGATAGCTTCAGGGGGAGAAATATCTAGAATAATGCTAGCTCTTAAAATAGTCTTTTCAAAAGTAGATCATATTTCTTGTTTGATATTTGATGAGATAGATACAGGTATTTCAGGAGAGACTGTAATTAAAATAGCAAACAAGCTTAAAGAGTTATCAAATAATGTTCAGATAATATGTGTAACTCATTCACCACAAATAGCTGCAAAGGCTAATAATCAATTTTTAATATATAAGGAAAGTGATGAGAAGAATACAAGAACTAAGATAAAGAAATTAAATGAGGAAGAAAGAATAAAAGAAATTGCTAGAATATTATCAGGAGATAATATAACTAAGGCAAGTTTAGAAATAGCAAAAGAGATGATGAAATAATAACATTTTATATTGACAATGAAAGAAAGCGAGGTCTCTTATATAAGAGGTGCATACCATTAAATGTTCCCTCAAATATATGAAGAAGGTGATAAAATGTTTAATTTCAATTAGATGTTAGATGGAAGTATAGTAGGCTTTTATATCTTATTAATCCTTGTAGTAGGATTACTAATAAGGATGTAAAAAATGCTGACGATTTTCTAGTTGCAGGAAGAAGTGTTGATCTTTATGTTGGAATGGCTTCTCTTGCTGCCACAGAATTTGGAATTATAACATGTATGGCTGCTGGACAATTAGGTTATAAATATGGATTTTCAGGAGCAACAGTAGGTGTTCTTATGGCTATAATCATGTTTACTGTAGGTAAAACAGGATTTTGTATAGAACCATTAAGAAAAGCTGGAGTTGTAACTATACCAGAATTTTTTGAAAAGAAATTTGGTAAAAAAATTAGATGGTCTACAGGTGTAGTTATAGTTATAGGTGGACTTTTAAATATGGGAGTTTTTCTTAGGACAGGTGGAGAATTTTTAGTTTATGTTGCTGGATTAAATCCACGTTATTTAGAAATTACAATGACTATACTTTTACTTATAGTAGCCTTATATACAATATTTGGTGGAATGCTTTCAGTTTTAGTTACAGATTATATGCAATTTATTCTTATGAGTGTAGGACTTACTTTAACTACATTTATAATCTTTTATAAAGTTGGTTGGAATAAATTATTTAATACTGTTATAGAAAAATATGGGGCAGGAGGATTAAATCCTTTTGTGCATCCTCAATTAGGTTGGCAATATGTTCTTTACACAGCCTTAGTTTTAAGTGCTACTGTTTTAACATGGCAAACTATGGTATCACGTGTATTATCTGCTAAAGATGAAAAAGTTGCAAAAAAGATGTATACAAGAACAAGCTTTTTCTATATAGTTAGATCTTTAATCCCTGTAATATGGGGAATTACAGCACTTTCTTTTATAACACTTGAATCTATAGGAGGAGTGCATATAAAGGCTATGTCTAAGATGCTATCTTTACTTATTCCTAGTGGAATTATAGGAATACTTGTAGCAGCTATGCTTGCAGCAGATATGTCAACAGATTCATTATATCTATTAGGTTGGGCTAGTGTTATATACAATGATATATTAATAATATTTCATAAGAATTCATGGAAAGAGAAAAAAGAAATTTTTGTAAATAGATTGTTAGTAGCTTTAATAGGAATATTTTTACTTTTATATGGATTATGGTATCCTTTAAAATCAGATTTATGGGTATATATGACTCTTACAGCTACAATTTATTCAGTAAGTGTATCAACTTTATTAATTGCAGCATGTTACTTTAAAAAATCAAATGAATGGGGTGCTTATGCATCAATAATTATTGGAGCATTAACTCCTATTAGTTTTTTAGTAGCACAACAAATAGAAGTTTTAAAACCTTATGCAGATAAAATAGGACCATATTATTCAGGAATAGCATCATTTGTATTTACATGGATAGCTATGATATTGGGTTCTTATTTAAAAATTCTATTTTCTAAAAAGGGAGTGAAGTAAATGCAAATATTAATATTATTCTGGAAATTTTTAATAGTTTTTGGGCTTATTTGGTATGTAAGTACTATAATAATAGTTGGAATAAAGGGATTTAGGAATATAAAGGAGATGCTGGAGGCTGTAAGTAATGAAAAAAAATAATGTTTTATTTATTATTGCAGATGATTTAGGAGCATGGGCATTAGGTTGTTATGGTAATAAAGATGCTATAACTCCCAATATAGATAAATTAGCAGAAAAAGGTAAAATATTTGAAAATTTTTTCTGTGTTTCACCTGTATGTTCTCCTGCAAGAGCTTCAATTTTTACAGGGAGAATACCATCACAACATGGAATACATGATTGGCTTGATGAATGGGAAAATGGTACAACAACAGAAGATTATTTAAAAGGTCAATCTACATTTGTAGACATTTTATCAAAAAATGGATATACTTGTTGTATGAGTGGAAAATGGCATGTGGGACTTGCAGATAAAGCTAAAAAAGGTTTTCATTATTGGTATTCACATAAAAAGGGTGGAGGACAATATTATAAAGCACCTATGTATAAAGATGAGAAGTTAATATATGAGGAAGAATATACAACTGATAAAATAACAGATTATGCTATAAAATTTTTAAATAAAGAAAAAGAACCATTCTTTTTAAATGTTAATTATACAGCTCCTCATTCACCATGGGATAGGAAAAATCATAAAGAAGAAATCTTAAAACTATATGATAATTGTAAACTTGAATCTTGTCCTAGAGATCCATATCACCCTTGGAAGATAGCTGAAACATTTGAGGGAAATGAGGAAGAAAGAATAGAGATTCTTAAAGGATATTTTGCAGCATTAACTGCTATGGATATGGGTATAGGAAAAATAATTAATGAACTTGAAAAAAAAGATATTCTTAAAAACACCCTTATAATCTTCACTAGTAATAATGGTATGAATATGGGACATCATGGTATTTTTGGAAAAGGTAATGGAACTAGTCCTTTAAATATGTATGATAGTTCTATTAAGGTTCCTTTTATAATATATAAAAAAGATGAAACAGAAGCAGAAATAGTAACTAATTTATTAAGCCATTATGATATTAGATCTACATTGCTTGAATATTTAGGTTTAGATGACATAGAAGATGAACATGTTGATTATCCTGGAAAGAGTTTTTCAGGAATACTTAATAATAATAAGATTGATAATGATAAAAACGTTGTGATATATGATGAATATGGTCCAACAAGAATGATTAGAAATGAGAAATATAAATATGTTCATAGATATCCTGATGGACCACATGAATTCTATGATTTAGAAAAAGATAAAAATGAGAATATAAATGAGATTAATAATGAAAACTATAGAGAAATTATAGATGAGATGAGAAAAGAACTTGAAATATGGTTCTTAAATTATGTGAATAAAGAAATTGATGGTGCGACATTACCAATTTATGGTGCAGGTCAGAAAAGGTTTGCAGGTAAATGGGGAGGTTATGCAAGAGATACTTTTGGAAGATATCATTCAAAATTCATATTTTCATCTGATGCTAAACTAGATGAAAAAACAGAAACAAAAATAGAAAATAAAATACAGTAAAATAGGATAGAGGGGAACATGGTAGAAGTAAACTCATTTTTAGATTATCTTAAATTTGAAAAAGGTAATGCTGATAAAACTATAGAAAGTTATAGAAATGATTTATATACTTTTTTTAAAAAAGTAAATAAAAAAGTATGTGATATAACTAGTGATGATATTTATCAGTATATAGAAAAGCTAAAGGAGAAGTATACATATAATACGGTTATTAGGAAAATAAGTAGTATAAAATCCTTTTTTAAGTTTTGCTATATTGAAAAAATAATTAAAAATGATCCAGCAAATAAAATACATAATTTAAAAAAAGAGAAAAGACTACCAAATGCTCTAAGCTTTGAAGAAATTAATGCCATAATACAAAGCTTTAATCATGAACCAGTAAATAGAAGAAATCAGTTAATAGTTAAGTTTTTAGTGGCAACAGGTGCTAGAATTTCAGAAGTAATTAATTTAGAAATTAAGGATATAGAAAATTCTGATTTTGAATTTGCTAAACTTTATGGTAAGGGAAGTAAATATAGATTTGTCCCGATATATTTAGAACTTGAAAAAGAAATAAAGGAATATATAAAGGATATAAGACCTAAAATTAAGGGTAGTGAAAGAAGTTATTTACTTTTCCCTGGAATTAGAAGAGAAAACTTTTGGAAAATATTAAACAAACATGCACAAAATGTTGGTATAGAGAAAAAAATACATCCACATATATTTAGACATTCTACTGCAACAATGATGATAGAAAATGGTGCTGATATTAGAGTAGTTCAAGAATTATTAGGACATGTGAGTATTACAACTACTGAGGTTTATACTCATGTTGAGAAGTCTAAACTTAAGGAAATATATAAAAAAGTAAAAATTGGAGAAGAAGATGAATAAGAAATTAAGAAAGAAATATGGTTATGAAGGTTTATTTTTAATACTCTTTATTGTAATAGGAGTAATATTTAAGTTTCAATTATTAGTTGAAAAAAATATAGTGTCTTTAGTAGTTTTAACTACGAGCTATGTTCTTTTAAATGTATGTATATTAAAAAATATATATAATTCATCGTTTCCAATATTTATAATAAATATTATGTTTGTTGTGGATACATTAGTACTTTTTACGGGAACAATAAATTTATCGTACCTTATTCTATACCATTTAATTTATCTATTATTTTTATTAATAATATATAAAACAGATGGTATAGTAAGGGTAAGAAAAGGAGCAATTTTTTACATATTATACGGAATATTTAAGATGGTATTTATATACTTTTTACTAGCTTAACATTGAATAGATTTTGTATTTATGTTAAAATCAGGTTATGATACTTGAAAATGATATATTAAAAAAAATAGAAAAAATTAAAGATAAAATAATTAATGCTAGAGTTGAAAAAAATAAATATTTAGGAGAATATAAGGAAAGGGTTATAGTAGCATTAACAAAACAAGAATTAGAAGAAAAATTTATATATCCTGAAGTAATTAAAGCATTAAGAAAAAAAATAGCATATAAAATGATAGTTTCAAGAGATGTTGACTTATCAAAACTTAAAAAATATATATCTCTTTCAAAAAAGATGAAAATAGCTTGTAAAATGGTTGATGGACTTAGTTATACTGGAGAAGTTGGCTTGGTTGTAATATCTGATAATGAAGTTAAAAATAGGAGTGAAGATCCTATAGTATTAAGCTTTAAAGAAAGAATATTAAATGCAGGCTTAGATATAGTTTTTTATCAAGCTATGGGAAAGAAAATATCAAAAAAATATTATGAGATAATAAAAGAAAAATTGCCAGAACTTGAAGAGTATTATGAACCTATAAGATTTTTTGATAAAATTACAGGTACTATTTGCCCTATAACACAAAAATTAGAAAATTAACGGAGGAAACATGGTTGAAGGATTCAAAATAGAAGGTAAAAGACCTTTAAATGGTGTAATAGAAGTAAGTGGAGCAAAGAATGCAGCACTTCCTATAATAATAGCAACGCTTATAGAAAAAGGGGAACATATATTAAGAAATGTACCTGATTTAAGAGATATTAGAATATTGTTCCAATTATTAGAAGATTTTGGAATGAAGATTGAAAAATTAGATAGTAGTAGTTATAAAATAATTAATGATGGATTTAAAAGAAATGAAGCAAGTTATGAAATAGTTAAGCAAATGAGAGCTTCATTTTTAGTTATGGGGCCTATGGTTGCTAATTTACAAGAATCAATAGTTTCACTTCCAGGTGGTTGTGCTATAGGAAGCAGACCAGTTGATATACATTTAAAAGGATTTGAAGCATTAGGAGCTGAAATTACTCAAATAAGAGGATATGTTCATGTTGTTTCTGAAAATCTTAAAGGGGCAGATATAGCGTTAACTTTCCCTTCAGTAGGTGCAACACAAAATCTACTTATGGCTGCTGTTAAAATTCCTGGTAAAACTAGAATAATTAATGCAGCAAAAGAACCAGAAATAGTTGATTTAGGTAATTATTTAATAAAAATGGGAGCAAAGATTGAAGGTCTTGGAACTAATACTATAACTATTGAAGGTGTAGAAAAATTACATGCTGTAGAATATTCAATTATGCCTGATAGAATAGAAGCAGGAACATATGTTATTGCCTCAATAGTTACAGATGGAGATTTGAAAATTAAAAATGCTAATATTGAGGATTTAGGAGTATTTAAAAATCAACTTGAATCTATAGGAGTTAAATTTGAAAAAGAAGGAGATATATTAACTGTTAAGGGTAAAGTTAAAGATTTAAAACCTACAAGAATAGTTACTATGCCACATCCAGGATTTCCTACAGATATGCAGGCTCAAATGATGTTATTACTTTCATTAATTAAAGGTCATAGCGAAGTTGAAGAAACTGTATTTGAAAATAGATTTATGCATGTTCCTGAATTAAATAGAATGGGAGCAGATATAACTATAAGACATGGTATAGCAAATGTTGAAGGTGTAGAAACTCTTTATGGAACTAATGTAATGGCTTCAGATTTAAGGGCAGGAGCAGCTTTAGTTGTAGCTGGACTTATAGCAGATGGAGATACTATTTTAAGTAGAATATATCATATAGATAGAGGATATGATAAATTAGAAGAAAAATTAAATAAAGTTGGAGCAAAAATAGAAAGAATAAAACTTGAAGTTTAATAGAAATGGGAGATTATAAAATCTCTCGTTTTTATTTAACTATTGACAAAAAATGGGGGGGGGGGGGTATAATATTTAAAGAGATTTAAGATGTTAGAACGATTTAATAAAGGTATTTTGTTAAAATTATGTTTATTTCTTAATCTTTATTTGAATATAAAAAACAAATTTTAATATTTTACTTATAGTTATAATAATTGTTAGATTTAAAAAAGTTTCAAAATATGAAATTTAACGATGAAAAATTTTTAAAGAGAGGGAAAATGAAGAATATTAAGAGTTATGAATTGAAAAAAATTTTAAAAAATAAGATAAGTATAAATGATCAAACAATAATAAGATACTTAATTTTTGGATTTATGGGTTTATCATCAACTTCTTATGGATCTTGGTTGGCAATAGATGATAATAATGGAACAGTGGGTGTATACAATAGTTACAATGATCATGGAGAATATAATACTAAAAATAATATTATACTAGCATATCATAATAGTGCAAATAATACTTCAAGTTCAGTAATAATAGGAGCTGGAGTAAGAACATACGGTAAAGGTTCAGAAAATGTGGTAATAGGGTTTAATGCTATATCTGAGAAGGCAGAAAGTGTTGTAATAGGTGCTAATACAAAATCAGATGTAAAAAAATCTGTAATACTTGGTTCTCATGCACATGTTTATAGAAATCATTTTGGAATAACAAACCATATAAAGGACGATGAAGAACAAGGGGTTGCAATAGGAAATGCAGTTTTCTCAACAGCTCAAGCAACATCTGTAGGAAATAATACTTATGCTATAGGAAGATCATCTATAGCAATAGGTAATGATGATGTATCTTCATATGTTCAGCCTATTACTAAATATGATTTTAATACATATTTTAAAACACTTTACAGTAATATAGATTCTAGTGGAAGTGTATATGGATATGGAAGTAATGGAGGAACAGATTCTACTAAACATAAATACTCACCAACACTAGCCCAAGGACATGGATCAATAGCCATAGGTTCTAGGTCTATAGCTTATGCTGATGGAGCAACAGCCTTAGGAACTCTTGCATATGCTTTAAAGAAAGGTTCAACAGCAGTAGGAACACTAACAAGAGCAGAAGGAGAAGGATCAATAGCAATAGGAAGAGAAACTAATGTATTTGCCCAAAATGCTATAGCTTCAGGTAATAAGACATTAGTTCTATCAGAGGGTGGAGCAGCATATGGATTTTCAGCCATTTCAGGAGGACAAAACTCTATAGCAATAGGAAC
>NZ_LKKV01000080.1:0-1457 GCF_001902585.1 Streptobacillus notomytis
ATGTTTACTCTAATGTTGAGTATGATTATGATAGTAAAGTTAAATTAAAATCTAATTCAAAAGATGTAAATACAAATCTATTTGGGGATTTAGAAAAATATGGAGAAGTAGGTGGTAAAGAAGATAAAAGAGGCCTATATGGATTTGATTTAAATGGGGTTGCAAAGACTATTATAGGTATTGCAGAAGAGGAACCACTATCTAATGTAAGTGGAGCTTCAAAAGGAACATATTTAAAAAGTGGAGATTATTTTATAGGAGCTAAAAGCTATATAGACGGTATAGAAAAAGCTTTTGTAGAAGCAAAAGATGACAAAGATACAAAAACAGATATATTAAAAATAAAAACAGAAGAAAAAAACGGAGTAAAAGACATAGCTAAAAGTAGTGGAAAAAATGCAATAGTTATAGGAAGTAAATCAGGAGCCTTTGGAGACAATGCTATAGCATTAGGAAGAGGGTCATTTTCACTTAAAGAAAATTCTATATCTATAGGATCTTATTCATATACTAAAGATAAAAACTCTATAGCTATAGGTATAGCATCAAGAGCATTAGCTGAAGGTTCAATAACATTTGGAAATGGAGCTGGAGTAGATATAGATGGAAAGAACTCTATGGTATATGGACATGGATCAGTAGCTTATGCTCCAAATTCAGTAATACTAGGAATAAACTCACGTTTATGGGGAGGTAGTAGTGCTGGAGATTCTATAATAATAGGAAATGATGCAAATGTGAGTAGTTTGAAAGATGCTAAAAATATGAAGATAGAGGGTCATAATGGAAAATCAGTATTAGCTTTAGGAAACAAAACACAACACTAGATAACTCGGTAGCTTTAGGATATTTGTCAGCAACAGATTATACACAAGTAGATTTAAATAAGCCAGGATACACTGCAAGAGGATCATATTCAATACCAAGTTCTGCTAAAGTAGGAGTAATCTCAGTAGGTAAAAAGGGGTATGAAAGAAGAATAATAAATGTAGCTAGTGGATATAGAGATTCAGATGCAGTAAATGTAGCCCAACTTAAAACATTAGAAGATAGATTAGATGGAGCAACAGAAGAAAATGAAGATAAGATTAGATATTTCTCTGTAAACACTGATAATAATTTAAAAGAAATAGCTAGAAAACAAGTAGATTATAAGAACTATGTTAAATTAAAAACACAGATGTTGACAATAGATGCAAGAAAAAAAGCTGGAGAAACAATAAATGAGACAAATGTTGCAGGCTTAAAAGCTAAGCTAGGAGAATTGGAAAAGAAATCTGAATTAGTTAGTAAGGCAACTTCGATTAAAGCTTTAGGAAGTATGGACGATAGTAAGTATAAAACTAATAATAAATTTGATATAGATAAATATATAGAGAACTTAGAGAAAGCTAAAGAATCTGATTTATCAGAAACTACACTTAATACTGTATTAAGCGATGATGAAAAAACTAAAT
>NZ_LKKV01000081.1:0-92667 GCF_001902585.1 Streptobacillus notomytis
ATAAAAAAACAATACATAAAGGGCTAATGCCCTTTTTTTTATTTCAGTAAGACTTGAAAGGGGCTTATTTAGCTATTTGTTAATTTTTGACCATATTTATTGAAAATACTTTATAAATAATGTATAATTAAGTAATAAAATAAAAAAAGGGAGACATCTTATGGAATTAAGAGATTTACAATTAAATACCTCAGAATATTTAGATAAAAAAGTAAAACTAGATGGTTGGGTAAAAAAAATAAGATCACAAAAAAAGTTTGGATTTATAGAGTTTAATGATGGTACATATTTTCAAGGAATACAAGTTGTATTTGATGAAACTTTAGAAAATTTTGAAGAAATTTCAAAGTTATCAATATATTCTTCAATTTCTGTTGAAGGGACTTTAATTAAATCATTAGGTAAAGGTCAAAGTTTTGAAATTAAGGCCGATAATATTTCAATATATAACAAGGCAGATATTTCTAATCCATTACAAAATAAAAGACATGGTATGGAATTTTTAAGAACTATAGCACATTTAAGACCAAGAACTAATACATTTAATGCAGTTTTTAGAGTTAGATCATTACTTGCACATGCAATACATAAATTCTTCATGGAAAGAAATTTTGTTTATGTACAAACACCAATATTTACTAGTACAGATGCTGAAGGTGCTGGAGAAATGTTTCAAGTTACAACACTTGATTTAAATAACTTACCAAAAAATGAAGAAAATATGATAGATTATAAACAGGATTTCTTTGCTAAACCTTCATTTTTAACTGTTACTGGTCAATTACATGTTGAAGCTTTTGCATCAGCATTTCATAATACTTATACTTTTGGACCTACATTTAGAGCAGAAGAGTCATATACTGCAAGGCATGCTGCTGAATTTTGGATGATAGAACCTGAAATTGCTTTTGCTACTTTAGAAACAAATATGGATATAGCAGAATCTATGATTAAATATATTATTAAATATGTTATGGATAATGCACCACTTGAAATAGAATTTTTTAATACATGGATAGAAAAGGGACTAATAGATAAATTGAATTTAGTAGTAAATAATGATTTTGGTCGTGTTACATACACTGAGGTTATTGATATACTTAAAAATTCAGGAGTAGAATTTGAAATTCCAGTTGAATGGGGAATGGATTTAAAAACAGAACATGAAAGATATTTAGCAGAATGTGTATTTAAAAAACCTGTTTTCGTTACAGATTATCCAAAAGATATTAAGGCTTTCTATATGAAACTTAATGAAGATGGTAAGACTGTAAGAGCTATGGATTTATTAGCACCAGGTATAGGAGAAATAGTGGGTGGAAGCCAAAGAGAAGATGATTATGATAAATTAGTTAATATAATGGAAGAAAAGGGACTAAATATAGAAGAATATTCATGGTACTTAGATTTAAGAAAATTTGGATCATTTCCACATTCAGGTTATGGTTTAGGTTTTGAGAGAATGTTAATGTATATTACAGGTATATCAAATATTAGAGATGTATTAGCATTCCCAAGAACAGCAAAAAGCTTAGAATATTAAGAGGAGAAAATATGAAGAAGATATTTCTTGCACTACTTATTATACCTTTATTTCTTAAAGGTGATTTTTTGGAAGAACTTCAAAAAATTGATCTTCTTTTACAAAGAGGGCAATACAAAGAAGCATTGCAAAAAGGAAAAGAATTAGCACAAACTGAAATTACAGAAGATGATAAAAACTCTCTTCAAAATTTATTATCGGTTATAGAAAGAAAAATAAGATCTGAATCTGGAAATTTATCAGATAGAGTTTTTAATAATACAGGTGAAATTAACTTCACAACTAATGAAGCTACTAGAAATGGATCTTCAGATGTTTTTTCAACTGGAACATTTGCTTTTCCAGGGGATGTATTAAATGATGCTTCTAAATATCAAGAATATGTTGATTTTGAAAAAGAAGTTTTAGAAAGTGATAACACTGAAAATATATATACTTTATCTACAATATATATGAGAAGTGGATTATATGAAAGAGCTATGAATTTAGGTCTTAAAACTAATGAGATTAGAACAGTATATAATTCGGCATTAGGAGCAAGATTAATTGGTAAATATGATACTGCAATTAAACAATATCAAAAAATATTGTATTCAGATCCTTATCATTTAAATTCTTTATTAGGACTAGGTCTTTCTTATAGAGGTTCTGGAGATAAAAGTAATGCTATAAAATATTTAGAAAAATATTTAAGTTCTGGAGGAACTAATTCAAATATTGAAACAATAATACAATATTTAAGTAGGTAAGTATTATGGGGTGGATTAAGTTGAGTAAAATATTAAAAGAAGATATATGTGTGGAAATTATGAAAAGGTATAATAATATTTTTCATGCTATAGATGATTTTAAGAAATATAATTTAAATCAAATGATTTTAAGTAAATTGTTAAAAGCAGCAAAAGAAGATGATAGGTATTATATAACTAAATGTATGGAAGAAAATATTAAGATATTATCATTTAAAGATAAAAATTATCCTAAAAAAATGATACAATCTGGTTTTATTTTTCCATATATTTATTTAAAAACAAATATAGATATTAATAAATTAGAGAATATATTAGCTTTTAGTTCAAATTATGATTTGATAGATAATTCTAAAAAAATATTAAATGATACATTAGAATTAAATGCTAATATATCATTAAGTTTAGTTACTGAAACTGATGCAGATAAATATATTCAAAAGAAATTTCTATCTAAAAACAATAATATGATATATATCAATTCAAGAGATTTTAAGTATATACCAGAATATTATGATTTAGATAAAGATATTTTAATTTCAATAGAACCTTTTGAAAATTTAAGAAGTAAAAAAAATATTTTGAAATCTACTTGTTTACTTGCAAGTATTAGTGATTTTTTATATATACCAGAAAGCGTTTTAAGTTCAAGAGCAATGATACTTTCCCAAATAATGAATGGAATGGGTAAGGAAATATTTGCGAGTACTTCATATGGAAGTAGGTATTCAGGATGCAACTATATTTTAAGAAATAATATTGCAAAGCTTGTTATGAGTAAAGATGATATAAATAAAGAGGTGAATAATGTCTAAAAATTTAGTAATAGTGGAGTCTCCATCAAAAGCAAAAACAATAGAAAAAATATTAGGATCAAATTATGAAGTTCTTGCATCAGTGGGACATTGTATTGATTTACCAAAAAGTAAAATAGGTATAGATATACAAAATGATTTTAAACCAGATTATAAGATAATAAAGGGTAAAAAAGAAATTCTTGAAAAGTTAAAAGAAAAATCTAAAAAAGCTAGCAAAGTTTTCCTTGCTTCCGATTTAGATAGAGAAGGTGAAGCTATAGCATGGCATATCTCAAAATATATCGATCAAGATTCTAAGGTTAAAAGAATAGAATTTAATGAAATTACAAAAACTGCAATATCAAATGCAATAAGACATCCAAGAAATATAGACTTAAATTTAGTTAATTCACAACAAGCAAGAAGATTATTAGATAGAATAGTGGGATATAAGATATCTCCTTTATTATGGCCAATAGTTGGAAAAAAAGCATCAGCAGGAAGAGTACAATCTGTATCACTTAAATTGATTTGTGATTTAGAAGAAGAAATAAAAAACTTTGTATCACAAAAATATTTTGAAATAGATATTTTAATAAATAAAGATATTAAATTAAATCTTAGTGAAATTAATGGTGAAAAAATAGATAAAATCTTTGATGAGCAAAAATTTAAAAAAGCTCTTTTAGATTTAGAAAATAGTAAAGTAATGATAGATGATATAAAAATATCAAAAAAATCTCAAAAACCACCAGTTGTATTCAAAACTAGTACTTTACAACAGCTTGCATCATCATATTTAGGATTTAATGCAACTAAAACTATGAGAGTAGCTCAAAGGCTTTATGAAGGATTAAATATTGATGGTGAAAGTAAAGGGTTAATTACATATATGAGAACAGACTCTATAAGAGTTTCTGAAGAAGCTAAATTTGAAGCAAAAAAATATATAGAAAAAAAATATGGAAAAGAGTATGTAGGTAATTACTATGTATCTGGAAATAAAAATATACAAGATGCTCATGAAGGTATAAGACCTACAGATATTAAATTATCTCCTGAAAAAATAGAAAAATACTTAACTAATGAGGAGTATAAGTTATATAAATTAATTTGGGAAAGATTTTTAGTTTCACAATTTGCTAATGTAAAATACAATCAAATGCAGATTATAGCATCAAAAGATGAATATATATTTAAAGGGAGTATAAATAAAATTATTTTTGATGGATATTATAAAATATTTAAAAGTGAAGATATGATACAAACTAGTAATTTTCCTGAATTAAAAGAGAATACTAAGTATGATATTGATGAAATTTTAACTAAAATGGGGGATACAAAACCACCTGCGAGATATTCTGAAGCATCATTAATAAAAAAACTTGAAAGTTTAGGTATAGGAAGACCTTCTACGTATGCAAGTATAATTGATGCAATTAAAGAAAAAAAATATGTTGATATAGTTGAAAAAAGATTGGTACCTACAGTATTTGGAAAAGAAGTAAAAACATTACTTGAAAATAATTTTAAAAATATTATGAATGTTAAATTTACTGCTAGTATGGAAAATAAACTTGATGATGTAGCGACGGGTAAAACTTTTTGGATTGATTTGCTTAAAGAATTTTATAACCATCTATTAATTGAAATGGATGTGTATAAACAAAAAGTTGATGAACTTAAAAATAAAGTTATATACACTGATATGGAATGTAGTAATGGTAAAGGTAAAATGATACTAAAAAGTGGAAGTTTTGGTAAATATATAGTTTGTGAATTTGACAGTACGGAAAAAATTTCTATACAAGGTATAGAGTTAAATGAAGAAGATTTAAGTAAAGATGTAGTTGAGATAAAAGATAAAGTAAAAGAATTATTGGAAATAAAAAAAGGTTTTAAAACTGATATGTTTACTCCTAATGGAAGCCAATATTTGTTGAAAATTGGAAGATTTGGAGAATATCTTGAAAGTGAAGAATATGAAAACGATAATTTAAGAAAATCTTTAACTAAAGATTTAAAAACAAAAATTAAAAAAGGAACTTTAAAACCTGTAAATGGAGTATATTTATTAAAAGAATATTTTGATAAATTAGATAATGAAAATGAAAAAATACTTGAATATGCAGGGAAATGCGAAAAATGTGGTAGTGAATTTAATATTAAAATTGGAAGATATGGTAAATTTTTAGCATGCAGTGGTTATCCTAAATGTGAAAATATAAAGAAAATACCTAAATCTGACAATGTTAAAAAAAGAGTTTCTAAGAATAAAACTAAAGCTACGACTACAAAAAAAATTAAAAAGAAATAGAGGACTTTATGGATAAATTATTAGAAAAGTTTTTATATTTTCAAGAAGTCGTTTTGAATAAAAGTTTTAATACTGTTAAATCATATAAAAAAGATTTAGAGCAATTTATAGAATATTTAAAAAATAATGAAGGTATAGAAGATTTTAATAAGGTAGAAATATTTACCTTTAGATCTTTTATAGCTTATTTAAATATGGAACTTCAAGTTAATAAAAGAAGTATTAATAGAAAATTATCGGCAATTAGAACCTTTTTTAAATATTTACTTGAAAATGACCATATTATTGAAAATAAGGCTGTATATATATCAACACCTAAATTTGAAAAACCATTACCTAATTTTTTAACTAGGGAAGATATAGATAAATTAAGAAGTGTTATTAAACTAGAAAAAATTACAGGTTTAAGAGATAGAGCAATAATAGAATTACTTTATTCAAGCGGTTTACGTTCAATGGAATTGCTTGATTTAACTGAATATACAATAGATTTAAAAAATAGGGAAGTAAGAGTTATAGGTAAGGGTAATAAAGAAAGAATATCTTTTTTTAGTAATAATGCTCAAAAATATATATCAGAATATATTGAAAGAAAGAAAAAAGAATACAAAAACTATAGCAAAGATGTCATATTTGTTAATAAAGATGGGAATAAGTTAGATTCAAGATCTCTAAGAAGATTAATAACAAGTTATTCTATTAAAGCTGGAATAAATAAAGAGGTTACACCTCATATATTTAGACATAGTTTTGCAACAGAACTATTAAACCAGGGTGTTGATATTAGATTTGTTCAAGAATTACTTGGACATAGTAGTATATCAACTACACAATTTTATACTCATATAAGTAAAAATACATTAAAGGATGCCTATATGAAATCACATCCTTTTGCTACTAAAAAATAGGAGAGAAAATGAAAAAAAAATGTAAAGGTTGTGGATTAACATTACAATCAAATGATCCTAAAATTGAAGGATATATACCATATGAAAAATTAATTTCCAATGATGAAATAATTTGTAAAAGATGTTTTAGATTAAAACACTATGGTGAAAATTTAGAGAAAGAAGAAGATAAATTAAGTTATCAAATAGAAGTGAAAAAAGCTATTAAAGAAGCAGATATAGTTATACCCATATTTGATATTATTGATTTTGAATCTTCATTTACTACTGAAATTATAGATTTACTTGAGGATAAAACTATACTTGCAGTGATAAATAAAATAGATTTATTACCTAAATATATACATGTAGCTGAGATATCTAAATGGGTTAAATATTATTTTTCAGAAAATAATGTATATCCTGAAGATATTGCATTTATTTCTGCTAAAAATAGATATGGAGTAAATGGAATATTTAGAAAAATACAGTATATAGCTAAAAATATTTTGAAAAAGAATCTAGATAGTAATATTAAAATTGCTGTTATAGGTGTATCAAATGTAGGTAAATCGAATCTTATAAACCTATTACTTGAAAAAAATATTAGCACAGTTTCTAAATTTTCTGGTACTACAAAAAAAATGTTGGTAAATAAGAAAAAAACTAAGGAATATATGTTAACAATAATGGATACTCCTGGATTAATTCCTGATGGTAGATTATCTGATTTATTAAATTCAGATATTTCATATAAATTAGTACCTAGTGGTGAAATTTCAAGGAAGACCTATAGACTTAAAGAAAAACAAGTATTTATGTTTGAAAATTTAGCATATTTTGAAATCAAAAATATACCTGAAAATAAGTCAAGTGCTATAATTTCTGCCTATGCTTCAAGGGAAGTTAAATTCCATATTACTAATATGGAAAAAGCAAAAGAATTATTGAAAAATGGATTTTTTAACTTTTTAGATGAAGAAAACTATAATAAATATTTTTCAAATGAGTTTATAAAAAAAGATTTTGTAATAGAAGAAAATGAAGATTTTGTATTCTCTGGGCTTGGATGTATTGAAGTTAAAAGAGGTCCATTAGAAATATCGGCATATTATCCAAAAGGAGTAAAAACATTAGTAAGAAAAAGTATATCTAAAGATTCTGATTTTGAAGAAGAAATTGATGAGGATGATTTATTGTGGTAAGAATTTTAAGAAAAATAATAGTAGTTTTAATATTATTAATATTAGCTTATTGTTATTCAACTAATAAAATATATGATTTAAGTACTAAAGAAATGGTAAGTAGATAATGAAAGTTGCTGTACTTGGAAGTAGCAGTAGTGGTAATTCAACGTTTGTAGAAGTTGGTGGAGTAAAATTATTAATAGATGTAGGATTTAGTTTAAAAAAAATAATTGAAAAACTTGAAAGTATTAATGAAAAATTAGAAGATATTTATGCTGTTTTCATAACTCATGAACATATAGACCATGTTAAATCATTAGGACCATTACTTAGGAAAACTAATATATTAGTATATATACATGAGGATTCATATAACGAGATAAAATCAAAATTAGGTAAACATGATGAAGAAAAAGTAATACTTTTAAATAAAAGAGAAGTATATATTGGTAATGCATGTATAATAAATTTTGATTTGACACATGATTCAAAACATTGTTTAGGATTTTCATTTATAGAGAATAATAAGAAATTTGTATATATAACTGATGCAGGATATGTTACTAAAACTATGGAGTTTCACTGTAAAAATGCAGATGTAATAGCTATAGAAAGTAATTATGATTATGATTTATTGATGTCAGGTTCTTATCCTTGGGATATAAAAAGTAGAATTAAAAGTAAATTCGGTCATTTAAGCAATCAAGATTGTTTGAAGTTATTAAAAAATATTTATACAGAAAAATTAAAAAAAATATTTCTAATGCATTTAAGCGAAGAAAATAATATGCCTTCACTTGCAATGCATAATATAAGAAAAGAGTATAAGAATATTAATATAGAAATTTCAGATGAAAATGTTACTAGTATTTTTGAAATTTAGGGGGAAATATGTGGAAAGAATTAGAATATAGGATAAGAACATTAAGTGTTTATAGAAGCTATAAAGATAATACAGAAATTATGTTAGGTCAGGGTAATAGAAAATCTAAAATAATGTTAATATTACCTGATATAGAAAAAGAAGCTTTAGAAAATGGAAATATACTTGATAGTAATAGTGGTAAAGTTATACAAAATATTTTTAAATATTTAGGTATAGACCTTGATAATATTTATATTACTTCATTATATAAATTAGATAAAAATTTTATTAGATATGATTCAAATATTATAGAGGAATTATTAGATGTCCTTATAACAGAAATTATGTATGTTGATCCTAAATATATAGTAACTATAGGTGAAGAAGTATTTAATATATTGATATCAGATGCTTTAGGAAAAGATAATAAAAAAATGAATGTTAATATAAATAAATGTGTAGGAAATATTTATGAATATTTTGAAAAAGCCCTAATCCCTATATATGATATACCGTATATATCTAAGGCAAAAAAAGAAGAAAAATTTAAGATAGTAGAAGTACTAAAACTAATTAAGGAGAAAAATAAATGATAGGAATTGGAATAGTAGGATTACCTAATGTAGGTAAATCCACATTATTTAATGCCATAACTAAAACACAAAATGCAGAAGCTGCAAATTATCCATTTGCTACTATAGAACCAAATGTTGGTATCGTTTCTGTACCAGATCAAAGGTTAAATGAAATTGCAAAAATAATTAATCCTAAAAGAATACTAGGAGCTTCTGTAGAATTTGTTGATATAGCTGGACTTGTAAAAGGTGCATCTAGTGGTGAAGGATTAGGAAATCAATTTTTAAGTAATATTAGAAATACTAAAGCTATATGTCAAGTTGTAAGATGTTTTGAAGATGAAAATATTATACATGTTGAAGGTAGTGTAGATCCAATTAGAGATATTGAAATAATTAATAGTGAATTAATTTTAGCTGATATAGATACTGTTGAAAAAGCAATAGTAAAAAATTTAAAACTTTCAAGAACAAATAAAGATGCTAAGATATTAGTTGATACTTTAGAAAAATGTAAAAAAGTATTAGAAGAGTATAAGATGTTATCAAGCTTTGATTTTACAGAAGAAGAATTAAATATAATAAAAACATATCAGTTTCTAACATTAAAACCTATGATGTTTGGATTAAATATATCTGAAGAAGATTTAGTAAATGGAACCGAAAATGAACATATGAAAAGAGTTAGAGAATATGCTGAAAGTATAAATGCAGAATGTGTTTCTTTTTCAGCTAAGGTTGAATCAGAATTAATAGAAATAGAAGATGAAGATGAGAGAAATGAATTTATTGAAAGTTTAGGAATAAAAGAACCTAGTTTAAATAGATTTATAAGAGCAGGATTTAAATTACTTGGATTAATTTCATATTTTACTGCAGGAGAACAAGAAGTTAGAGCATGGACTATAGAGAAAGGAACTCTTGCACCTAAAGCAGCAAGTGAAATACATTCTGACATAGAAAGAGGATTTATAAGAGCAGAGGTTGTTGCATATGATAAATTCATTGAATATAATGGATGGACAGGAAGTAAAGAAAAGGGTGCAATGAGGTTAGAAGGAAAAGAGTATTTAGTTAAAGATGGAGATGTAATGTTTTTTAGATTTAATGTATAAAGGATGGAAATATATGTATGATTTATTAGTTGTAGGGTGGGGAAAAGGTGGAAAAACTTTAGCAGGAATTTTAGCAAATAAAGGTAAAAAGGTTGCTGTAATAGAAAAAGATCCTAAAATGTATGGTGGAACATGTCCTAATGTAGGATGTTTACCTACAAAATCAATGGTTCATAGATCTAAGTTATTAGTAGGAATTGAATCATTAGGTGTAAAAAGAGATTATGAGTTTAATAATATGATATATAAAAACTCATTATTAGAGAAGAAAAAGCTTGTTAACAAAGTTAATACAGCTAATTTTAATTTATTAAATAATAATGAAAATATTAAAATATATAATGGAGAAGCTAAATTCATATCAAATACTGAAGTTATGGTAAATGGTGAGATTTTAACATCTAAAAATATAGTTATTAATACAGGTTCTAAGACAATAATGCCTAGTATTAAAGGAATAGAAAGTAATAAAATATTAACAAGTGATAATGCATTAGAGCTTGAAGTATTACCTAAAAAATTAGCAGTTATAGGTGGGGGATTTATAGGTATTGAATTTGCAAGTTATTTTAATAATTTCGGTTCAGATGTTACAGTGTTTGAAAGTATAGATGAATTTATGTCTAGAGAAGATAAAGATATATCTGAAACTGTATTTAATATATTGGTTAAACAAGGTATTAATTTTAATTTTGGAACTAAAGTATTAGAATTTAATGAAGTCTATGATAAGGTAGAAGTTAAATTCGAAAAAGATGGAAAAGTTAACTCTGATATATTCGATAATGTTTTAATTTCTATTGGTAGAGATCCTAATACTTATGGATTGGGATTAGAAAATACTGATATTGAACTTTCAAGTAGAGGAGAAATAGTTGTAAATGAATATTTAGAAACTACAGTTTCAGGAATATATGCCTTAGGTGATGTAAAAGGTGGAGAAATGTTTACAGCAGTATCTCTAGATGATAGTAGAATAGCTCTTCCTAGAATGTTAGGAGAAAAAGGAAGAAGTCTTAAAGAAAGAAGAAATGTACCTAAGGTTTTATTTATTGATCCAAGTTATGCACAAGTAGGACTTAATGAAAAACAAGCTAGCGAAAAAGGTATTAATTACATAGTAAAAAAATTGCCTACAACTGCTATACCTAAATCTTTAGTTATAGGGGAAACTGAAGGATTTACTAAGGTGTTAATTAATGAAAATGATGAAATAATTGGAGCATTTATAATTAACTATGAAGCTCATGAAATGATAAATTTATTAGCACTTGCTATAGATCAAAAAATTAAATATCAGGTTTTAAGAGATTTAATTTATGCTCATCCTATATTTACAGAAGGACTAAATGATATTTTAAAATAAAGTAGGAGGATTAAATGGAATTTATGATGACATATTTAAAAAAAATATTTGATTTAACTTTTATTCTACATTGGTTAGAAAATAATTTATTTAAATTATTAATAGGATTAGCTGTGTTAATTTTCTATAGAAAAATAGTTGATTCTACTTTACAATTATTAGATAAGGTTTTATTTTCAAAAATAAGAGATCATGGTTTAAGAAGTTTCTTAAAATCATTTTTAAAAGTATTTATACATATAGTGTTACTTAATTTAATTATAGGTTTATTTGGATTTAACTTAACTTCTGTATTTGCTTTAGTTGGAGCACTTTCAGTAGTATTAGGGTTTGCATTTAAAGAAATTATTCAAAATATTTTTGGCGGGATAATATTGTTGGTATTTAAACCATTTAAGGTTGGAGATGTTATACAATATAATAGCTATATTGGTACCGTTAAAAAAATAGAAATTTTTTATACAAGACTTATTAATTTTCAAAATGAAACAGTAATAGTTCCTAATGGATTATTAATTAATAATGAGATAAGAAATATAACAGCTCAAAATAGAAGAAGATTAGATTTAATAATTTCTGTATCATATGAATCTAATTTAGCTCAAGTTAAAGAAATATTAGAAAAAATTGTAGCTGATTGTGAGTATGTACTTAGAGGTAAAAATGATAATGTAACTATAGGTATTGGTGAACTAGGAGCTTCATCAATTAACTTTACAACTAATGTATATGTTTTACCAGAACATTATGTGTTGACTAAATTTTTCATACTTGAAGAAGCGAAAAAAAGATTTGATGAAGCAGGTATATCAATACCATTTAATCAACTTGATGTATATATTAAAAATAAATAGAGGTTATTATGGAATTAATTAGATTTGAAAATTATGATTATACAAGTAACACATATATTATAATAAGTGATGATAAAACATATATAGTTGATCCGGGATCTAAAGATATGAATAGAATATTAGAATATATTAAAGAAAATAATTTAGATTTAACAGCAATACTTTTAACTCATGGTCATTTTGATCATATTTTGGGTTTACCTATGATACTTGAATTTAAAAATGTTCCAGTATATATGCATGAAAATGAAAAAGAATTTTTATATAATGATAAATTATCATTACTTTCATGGGCAGAAACTAATCAAAATTATTTAAATCCATGTTTAGAAAATGTTAATGTATTAACATTAAAAGATGGAGATAAAATAGATAAATTTGAAATAATACACACACCAGGTCATACTAGTGGTTGTATATGTTATCATAATAGAGAAGAAAAAATATTAGTTACAGGTGATACCTTATTTAAAAATACTTATGGTAGAGTTGATCTTCCTACTGGAAATTCAGAGGATATGTGGAAATCTATAGCTAAGATATTAAAATTAGAAAGAGATACAGTCATTTATCCTGGACATGGAGATAGTACTACTGTAGGTATGGAATATTCATTTTATTATTCAGCATATTAAATGAAAAAATTAAGATGATTTTAAATTTAGAATCATCTTTTTATATATTTATATTATTAATAATAACTATATAATATATATATTTTGTATATTTCTTGTATTATGATACAATACATTTATTAAAAAATAAAGGAGGAATCAGTAATGAAAAAAATAATATTATCAGTTTTAACACTTTTTATGTTGTTTAGTTGTGGTAATAAAACAGAAGTTGATGTAAAAGGAGGAACTGAGTCTATTATTAAAATTGGTGTTCCTGAACCTTTAACTGGAGATTTATCTCAGTATGGTGTCGCAATAAAAGAAGGTATAGAATTTAAAGTTTCTCAAATAAATAATGAGGGTGGAGTTAATGGTAAAAAGATAGAGTTAATAGTTGAAGATACTAAAGGAGATTTACAAGAAGCAGTAAATATAATGAAGAAGATGATATCAGTTGATAAAGTTGATGCAGTATTAGGTGAGGCAATTTCAGCAAATTCATTTGCTATAGCAGAACTTGCTCAAAAGGCTAAAATTCCTATGATAACACCAGCAGGAACAAGATTTGATATTACAGAAAGTAAAGATTTTGTTTTTAGGGCTACATTTACAGATCCATTCCAAGGAGAAGTGTTAGCTAAATATATTAAGAAGTTAGGATACTCAAATATAGCTGTTTTAACAAATACATCAAGTGATTATTCAGTAGGAGTTGCTAAGAGCTTTAAAGAAGTTGCAGATAAGATTAACTTAAAATATGATGAACAAAAGTATACTAAAGAAGATAAAGATTTTAAATCATTATTAACAAATATAAAGAACTCTGGATTTGATTCAGTTTTAATCCCAGATTATTATAACACAGTAGGTTTAATTTTATCTCAAGCAAAAGAGTTAGGGCTTAATGTTAAATTTTTTGGTGCAGATGGATGGGATGGAATACAAACAGATTTCGTTGATGTAGCTGAAGGAGCAATATTTACAACTCAATTTGATATAAATGATAGTTCAGAATTAAGTATGGAATTTATTTCTAAATTTAAAGAAAAATATGCTAAAGAACCTAATCTATTTACAGCACTTGGATATGATGCGGCTACTATTATTATAGAGGCTTTAAAATCTGTTGAAAATCCATCAGATCATATTTGGGTTAAGGAAGCATTAAGTAATGTTAATTTGGAATTAATTACAGGAAAATTAGAATTTGATGCAAATAGAAATCCTAAGAAAGTAGTTTCTTTCTTAACAATAGAAAATGGAAAATTAGTATTAAAAGAAAAATTCTAAAGTTGTGCTCTTAATGGGCACAACTTTTTAAGGAGAGAAGATGTTTAAAAATTTTATAGATCAAACAATAAATGGTCTGCAAACAGGTAGTATATATGCATTGATAGCTTTAGGATATACCATGGTTTATGGGATAGTTAAACTAATTAACTTTGCTCATGGAGATATATTAATGATAGGGGCATATATTAGTTTTATGGCTGTAAACAGAGGATTTAATTTAACTACAGCTTTAATAATATCTATAATATTTTGTTCTATTTTAGGTATAGTTATGGAAAGATTAGCATATAGACCATTAAGAGATGCATCACGTATGAATGTATTAATTACAGCTATAGGATTAAGTTTTTTACTTGAAAGTTTAGCTTTAATATATTTTGGAGCTTCTCCAAAAATTATTAAATCTGAATTTATACCTAAATACTTATCAAGTTCAGAATATATAAGTATTTTTGGTATTAGAGTTAGTAATTTAAGTTTTTTTGTAATTATAGTTACCTTATTTTGTATGTTTTTATTACATGTATTTATTAAATATACTAATTTAGGTAAGGCAACAAGAGCAGTATCTCAAGATATATCAGCAGCGAAACTTATGGGGATAAATACAGATTTCACTATATCTTTAACTTTTGCTATAGGTTCAGCATTAGGATCTTTAGGTGGATTAATGTATGCACTTACTTATCCAAGAATAGATCCATATATGGGATTATTGCCAGGACTTAAAGCATTTATTGCTGCTGTATTTGGAGGAATAGGTAATATACCAGGAGCAATGGTAGGTGGATATGTAATGGGATTAATTGAAACATATGTGAAAGGATATATTTCATCTACTTGGGCAAATCCTATAGTATTTATTTTATTGATTATTATCCTATTATTCAAACCTAATGGATTATTTGGTAAGAATAGAAAGGAAAAGGTTTAAATATGAAAAATAAGAAAAGTTTAAAATTAAATAAAACTAACTATATATTAGGATTTTTAATGATATTGTTTACATATCTAATATTACAATATTCTATAATAGATGATGGTATTTTTAGCTATAAGGCGAGTATTTATATAAATATATTGATATATATTTTATTTGCTTTAAGTATAAATATTACAACAGGAGTTATGGGTGAACTTAATTTAGGACATGCTGGATTTATATCTATAGGAGCATATTCATCATCTATTTTTTCTAAATATTTGTATAGTTTTAATTTAAATCCTTTATTACATTTAGTGATAGTTTGTATATTTGGAGCAGTAATTGCAGGACTTTTTGGAACTTTAGTTTCTATGACAACTCTTAGATTAAGAGGAGATTATTTAGCTATAATAACACTTGCATTCGGGGAAATATTAAAATATATTATACAAAATATAGATTTTTTAGGTGGAGCAGCAGGTTTAAATGGAATACCAGATATAATTAATTTTAGTTATGTATTTTTAATAGTTGTTGTTTCTTCTATATTAATGATAATGATACTAATATCTAAAAAAGGAAGACAATTATTATCAATAAGAGAAAATGAAATAGCTGCTGAGAATATGGGAGTTAATATTAATAAGGTTAAAATTTATGGATTTACTCTTTCTGCATTCTTTGCGGGTATAGGTGGGGCCTTATTTGCACATAACCTTGGAAGTTTAACTCCAGATAAGTTTAATTTTGTATTTTCTATAGAAATATTAGTAATGGTAGTTTTAGGTGGTCTTGGAAGTATAACTGGAGCTGTTGTATCAGCAACTTTTCTAACTTTATTAAATGAGCTTTTAAGACAAGTATCAGAATATAGATTTTTAGTTTATTCAATTATATTAATAAGTTTAATGATATTTAAAAAAGATGGTATTTTAGGAACTAATGAATTTACTATACCAGCTTTATTAAAATGGTTAAAAGATATTAAACAGAAGGTGATAAAATGAAGTTATTAGAAACTAAAAATTTAACATTAAAATTTGGTGGATTAACTGCTGTTAAAGGTGTTAATGTAGAGATTAATGATAAGGAATTGATAGGATTAATAGGACCTAATGGTGCTGGTAAAACTTCATTTTTTAATTTATTAACAGGAGTATATAAGCCAAGTGAAGGAGAAATATTTCTAAACGAAGTTAATATTTCTTATATGAAAACTCATAAAATAGTTGCTCTTGGGATGTCTAGAACTTTTCAAAATATTAGGTTATTTAAGCAATTAACAGTACTTGATAATATTAGAATTTCTTTAGATCAAAAAAAGGATTATTCAACATTAGATGCAATGTTTAGAACAAAAAAATTTAGAGAATATGAATATGAAAGTATAAAAAAGGCAAAATCAATCTTAAAAATATTTGATTTAGATGAAATATCAGAACATAGAGCAGATTCATTATCTTATGGTAATCAAAGAAAACTTGAAATTGCTAGAGCACTTGCTTGTTCTCCTAAATTATTATTACTTGATGAACCAGCAGCAGGAATGAATCCTAATGAAACCTATGAGTTAATGAAAATAATAGAAAAGATAAAAAATGAATTTAATATTTCGATATTATTAATAGAACATGATATGGATTTAGTAATGGGTATTTGTGAAAGAATTTATGTACTAAATTTTGGAGAGATAATTGCAAGTGGTAAACCAAGTGAAATACAGAATAATAAAGAAGTTATTAAAGCATATTTAGGAGATTAAAATGAAAATATTAGAGGTAAATAATATTAATGTATTTTATGATAAAATACATGCAATTAAAGATATTTCTTTTTATATAAATAAAGGAGAGATTGTATCTTTTATTGGTGCTAATGGTGCAGGTAAGAGTACAACTTTAAATGCAATTTCTAACCTTTTAAAAATTAAATCAGGAGAAATAGCATTATTTGGAGAAAATACAGTAAATATCAAGGCTCACAAATTAGTTTCAAGAGGGATAGCACATGTTCCAGAAGGAAGAAGAATTTTTACAGAATTAACTGTATTAGAAAATTTATTTATGGGTTCTTTTACAAGACCAAAATCAGAAATAAAGGAAAATTTAGAGAAGATGTTTAAACTTTTTCCAAGACTTAGAGAAAGAAAAAATCAATTATCTGGAACTATGAGTGGAGGGGAGCAACAAATGCTAGCTATGGCAAGAGCATTAATGTCTAAACCTAAATTACTTTTATTAGATGAACCTTCTATGGGTCTTGCTCCGTTGTTAGTTAAAGAGATATTTGAAATTGTAAAAAAAGTCAATAAAGAAGAAAATGTAACCATATTACTTGTTGAACAGAATGCTAAGATGTCTCTTGAGATATCTGATAGAGCATATGTTATTGAAACAGGTGAAATAATACTTGAAGGTAAAGGATTAGATTTAATAGATAATCCTATAATTAAAAAAGCATATTTAGGTGGATAATAAAATAAGTACTATCATGTCATTGATAGTACTTTTTTAATCATTAATCATTTTATCTATTAATATATCAAAAAATTTTAAAAATTCTTCTATAGGTTCTTTATTTCTCATTCTTTTTAATTTAAGGCAAGTTCCTTCAAGATTATTTATTAATAAGTAAGTATAATAATCTATAAATTCTGATTTGTATTTATTATGAACTATACTTAATGTTTCTAAGAAAAAATATATTCTACTTTCTATTTGAAAATATGCATCAGCTATTTTTGTATTAATCTCATCACTTAAATTAGAAAGTTCAGAATTAAGATTTCCTAAAGGTGAACCACCATAGAATTTTTTAGTATTACTATTATATATACCGAATAATAAATCATTTTCTTTATTTTTAGCTGTATTATCTTCATCTTCTATTTCTATAATTGCAACATTATTTAAAAAAATAGAAAAAAAAGATTTAAGTTTGTATATAGATAAATCATCTACATTTTTTTCAAATAATTTTAAAATATTTTCTCTATGATAATCTATTACTTGTAATAGTAAATCATCTTTACTTTTAAAGTAATAATAAAAAGAACCTTTTGGAATATTACATACATCTAATATATCTTGAACACCAGTATTAACGTATCCTTTTTTAAAGAAAAGATTTGCACTTTGAACTATTACATTTTGTTTTTTTTCTTGTAATAATTTCTTTTTTTCCATGTATTTCACCTCTTGATTACAGTTTAATATTAAAAAGATATAAAGTCAACATTTTTTTCGACATTTTGGTCTAAGACAGTATAATTTCCAAAATCAATACTATAATCATTTACGATTTTCTTTGAAAATGAACCATGTACTTCTTTTATACCTAACTCTTTAAATTTATGAAGATTATTAACATTTATTCCACAACCAGCTATAATAGGTAAATTTTCTTCTACTGCTTTTTTGATATTTTCTATACCTATTTCTACATTTTTTTCATGACCTGATGTAAGTATCCTAGTTATACCTAATTTTACTAATAACCGTATATTATTAAAATAATCATTACTTACATCTATAGCTCTATGAAATATTGCTTCTTTGTTGTATTTTTTAGCTAGATTTATAAATTCTTTACTTTTTTGTATATCTATACTATTATCATGATTTAAAAAACCAAAAACTATACCTTTTATAGGTAATTTCAATAAATATTTAGCATCTTCTTTCATTATCTTATATTCATTTTCAGTATATGTAAAATCACCTTCCCTAAGTCTTACCATAACAACTATATCCTTACTTGAAACTTCTAAAGCTTTTTTAACTAATGCATATGATGGAGTTAATCCTCCTACGCTTATCCCTTGATTAAGTTCTATTCTTGAAATATTTAGTTTTTCAGCTATTATTACATCTTCTATATTACCTGCACAAATTTCTATTTTCATTTTATACCTCCTAATATATTATACATTAAACTATGATAAAAAAATATTTAAATTGCAATATTTATCTATTAAATGTATACTTTAATATATAGTTTTTAAACTTATAAAAAATATTTAAATTATAGGAGGAAAAGATGAAAGTAACTATGGGAGGAAATCCAATTACTTTAATTGGAAATCAAGTGAAAGTAGGAGAAATGGCTCCAGATTTCAAAGCGTTGAAAGGGGATTTAAGTGAATTTAAGTTAAGTGATTATTTAGGTAAAAAAATAGTATTAACTTCTTTCCCATCAATAGATACAGGAATATGTGCAATACAAGCAACTAAATTTAATCAAGAAATAAGTAAATTTGATGATGCAGTACTTATAACTATTTCAAATGATTTACCTTTTGCATTAAATAGATATTGTGGTGCTAATGGAATCGATAATGCGATTACTATTTCAGATCATAAAGATGTTGATTTTGGAATGAAATATGGAATGTTAATAGAAGAGTTAAGATTACTTTCAAGAGCTGTGTTTGTAATTGATAAAGAAGGTAAATTAGCCTTTATAGAAGTATGTCAAGAAATTAAAAGTGAACCAAATTATGAAGAAGCTTTAAAAGTATTAAGTAGAATATAAAAAATGGTAGATTTAATCTACCATTTTTATATATATAAGTTCTAAAGAGTTAATGTGATTTTATCTTGTTATGAAATATATTAAGAATATTATAAATAATAACCAAACTACTTTTCCAATTTTTTTACGTTTACTTGTAAATAATTTACTTAATACATATACTATAAATCCAGCTGCAATACCATCTGCTATAGAATAAGATAATATCATTACTACTATAGTTATAAATCCAGCTGCTGCAGTTGAGAAATCACGCCAATCAACATTAGAAAGTTGTGTTGCCATTAAAATACCAACTACTACAAGTGAAGGCGCAACTACAGGTTCTAAGAACACTCCATTAACTTCTATACCAGATATTACTGTTAATAAAGGAGAAAATAAAGTAGATAATAAGAATAATAAACCAACAATTATTGAAGTTAGTCCAGTTCTTCCACCAACAGCAACTCCACTAGTAGATTCTATATAACTTGTAACATTTGAAGTTCCTAAAGCTGATCCTACTATAGTACCTATAGCATCTGAATAGAACATTTTATCCATATCATAATTTTTTCTACCATTATTATTAATCTTATTTGTAACAGCTATTAATGTACCTGCTGTATCAAAGAAATCAACAAATAACATTGTAAATACAACTATTATAGTTTGTGGTTTATTCATTATTGATTTTAATCCATCTAAAAAAGCTCCAATTGCTGAAGTGTCAAATTGTATACTTACTATTTTTGTTGGAGTTGCAGGCATTCCAGTAATTCCTGCTTTATTTAAAATAATACCAACAATTGCAGTTATAAATAACCCTATAAATATTCCTGATTTAAATTCTAAACTCATTAAAATAATTGTTATAAATAATCCAAATAATGCAAGTAATACAGTAGGATTTTTGAAGTTTCTTAGTGTAACTAATGTAGCAGGATTAGCTACTATTACTCCCATTTTAACAAGACCAATAAATGCAATGAAGAAACCTATTCCAGCTCCTATAGATTGTTTTAAACCTACTGGTATAGAGTCTATAATCAATTTTCTTAATCCTAACAATGAAATTAATAAAAATATTACTCCTGATAAAAATACCATTGCTAGAGCTTCTTGCCATGTATAACCATATTCAAGTACAACTGTATATGTAAAGAATGCATTAAGTCCCATACCAGGTGCTAGTGCTACAGGTGAGTTAGAATAAAACCCCATAAATATACAAGCTACAGCTGCAGATATAGCGGTTGCTAAGAAAACAGCATTTGCTGGTAGACCAGCAGTAGATAAAATACCTACATTAACTCCTAAAATATATGCCATAGTTAAAAATGTTGTAATTCCAGCTATTAACTCTGTTTTAAAATTAGTTTCATAAGTGTAAAATTTAAAAAATTTATTCACAAAAAAACTCCCTTCTGTATTTTTAAATCGCATCCATTAAAAATAAAAAAGAAAGTTCATAACTAAGAATATACAATATCTTCGTAGTCCTAGATCAAGGCTCTAGGGTAGAAACTTCCTTGCCATTTATAAGGAGATATACGATTTTTTTTCATAAACATATTATCATGAAATATAAAAAAAGTAAATAGTTTATAAAATTTCTTGAAAATTCAGCATAAATGATATATAATAACGTATATGTGAAAGTATATGTTTGATTAATAAAAGGAAAGGATGATTAAATTTGGATATACATCATCTGAAAATTTTTTACGAAACATGTAATGAAAAAAGCTTTACTAAGGCCGCTAAAAAATTATTTATAAGTCAATCAGCTGTTTCAATACAATTAAAGAAATTTGAACTTTCTATGTCAACGCAATTAATAGAAAGAAATTCTAAAACTTTTAAACTTACATTTGCAGGTAATGAATTATATAAGATGTCTCAAGATATATTTAATAAGATATCTCGTATGGAAAATGAAATGAAAAAGATAGTTTCAAATCATAAATCTAAAATTGTAGTTGGAGCAACACACAATATAGGAGAACCTCTTTTACCAAAGATAATTACAGATTATAGTAAAAAATACAAGGAAGTTGAGTTCGATTTATATATTAAAAATAGCACTTCACTTGTAAAACATATTAAAGATGGAATAATAGATATAGCTATGATGGAAGAAGAAATTGTAAATGAAAAAGATCTTAGATTTGTTCAAACTGATAATTATCCATTTGTAGTTATTGCACCTCCGTATGTTAATAGAGTAGAAGATATTAAAGAAATGAGTATGTTAAAAAAAGATACTCAATTAGCATCTAAATATATAGAAAAATTTGAAGAAATAATAAATCATAATTTTGACAGAAAAATAATTGTTAATGGTAGCAATGAAACTATTAAAAATCTTGTAATGAATGGTATGGGAATTAGTGTATTACCTTATTATTGTGTATATGAAGAAATTAAAGCTAAAAAAATGAATTTAGTTCATGAATTTGATAAGCTTGAAGATAAATTTCAGTTAGTTTATTTGAAAGAAAATGAAAATAAGGCGTGTATAGTAAACTTTGTTGAATTTTTTAAGCAGTATAATATAAAATTTGAAACAGATAGTATAATTAAAAAGAAATAAAAATATTGGGGTGCTGTAAAAGGCTGAGATTATACCCACAAACCTGATACAGGTAATGCTGGCGTAGGGAAGTATTTTTAAATTAAAGTATTTACTTCCTTTGCAGAAAGGAAGTTTTTTTATGAAAAAAATTATAGATAAATTAATTAGTTACTACTTAATATTTTTGATATTAATAATATGGCAATTATTATCTGGATTTGTAATAATACCAAAATTTTTATTGCCTTCGCCTATTGATGTAACAACAGCATTTATTAAAGATTTTTCTTTGATAATAAAACATACAAAATATACTATTACAGAGGCTTTCTCTGGACTTTTTTTAGGGACATTTTTTGCTTTCATATTATCAATGATCATGGATAGATTTGAGTTTATGTATAAAACAAATATGCCTTTACTTATTATCACTCAAACTATACCTACAGTAGCTATAGCACCTTTACTTGTATTATGGTTTGGATATGGTATGAGTTCTAAAATACTTTTGGTTATGCTTACAACATTTTTTCCTATAACTGTTGCTTTGCTTGATGGATATAAATCGGTAGATAAGGAAAATTTAATGCTTTTAAAATCTATGGGAGCTAATAAAATTCAGGAATATATATACGTTAAATTACCTAGTTCTTTGAGTTATTTTTTTTCAGGATTTAAAATATCTGTGTCATACTCTTTAGTAGGTGCAGTAGTATCAGAATGGCTTGGAGGGTTTTATGGTTTAGGAGTATATATGACTCGTGTTAGAAAATCATATTCATTTGATAAGATGTTTGCAATTATCTTTTTTATATCAGCATTAAGTCTATTTCTTATGACTATGGTTTCTAAAATGGAAAAATATATAATTAAATGGGAGGAAAAATGAAGAAAATACTAATTATATTTTTTGCTATGATTTTAATTGTGAGTTGTGGAATAAAACACGGTGAAACAAATAGAAAAAAAATAACTATAGTTCTTGATTGGGTACCTAATACTAATCATACAGGACTTTTTGTTGCTAAAGAAAAAGGATATTTTAATGAATATGGATTAGATGTAGAAATAGTGCAACCACCAGAAGGAAGTAGTACTCAACTAATAGGTATAGGTAAGGCTGAGTTAGGGATAAGTTTTCAAGATACATTAGCTAAATATTTTGCTACTAAAGAAAAATTACCTGTTACTGCTATTGCAACTATACTTCAACATAATACATCAGGTCTTGTATCTTTAAAGAATAAAAATATTACTTCATTTAAGAATTTGGAGGGTAAAACTTATGGTACATGGGAAGATCCTATAGAACAGGCTATAATTAAAAAATTAATGAAAGATGAAGGTGGAAATTTTGAAAAAGTTAATGTTATACCTTATTCATGGGACGTGTTAAAAGCACTTAAAATAGATACAGATGCTACATGGATATTTTATGGTTGGGATGGAATTGCTCTAAAAAATGCAGGATTTGATTTTAATTTTTTAGATGTTAAAATAGCGCCAGAACTTGATTATTATACACCAGTTATAATAGCAAATAATTACTTTTTATCAAATAATGAAGAAAGTGTTACAAATTTATTAAAAGCTATAGAAAAGGGATATAGATTTGTTTTGGAAAATGTTGAAGAATCTGTTGATATTTTATTAAAAGAAGCACCAGAGCTTGATAAAAACCTGGTGTTAGAATCTCAAAAATGGTTGAATAACTATTATGTAGATAAAGGTGTTAAATGGGGATATATAGATTCAAAAAGATGGAATACATTCTATGAATGGCTATTTAATAATGGATTACTTGAAAATCCAATAGAAAAAGATTTTGGGTTTACAAATAAGTATTTAGGAGAATAATATATATTTTATGATAAAATTAGAAGTGAGAAATTTAAGTGTTTTTTTAAATGGAAAAAACATAGTAAAAAACATTAATTTTCATGTTAATGATGGAGAACTTGTAAGCGTTATAGGTCCATCAGGGAGTGGTAAAACCACAATTTTTAATGCTGTTGCTGGAATTATACCCGTAAATACTGGAAAAGTTTTATTAAATAATATAGATGTTACAGGTAAAAATGGTAAAATGAGCTATATGCTTCAAAAAGATTTATTACTGCCATTTAAAAATATAATAGAAAATATTGCACTTCCTTTAATAATTAAGGGTATGGATAAGAAGAAAGCTTTTGAAAAAGTAATGAATAATCTTGAAGTTTTTGGACTTTTAGGACTAGAGCATAAATATCCTAGAGAATTATCTGGGGGACAAAGACAAAGGGCTGCATTTTTAAGAACATATATGTTTTCTGATGGTATGAATTTACTTGATGAACCATTTTCATCACTTGATTTAATAACAAAATCAAATATACATAAATGGTATATGGAAATTAGAAAAAAATTAAATATTACAACCTTATTAATAACCCATGATATAGATGAGGCTATATTATTATCTAATAGAATATATATATTAAATGGTAATGGTAAAATTTCTAAAGAAATACATATTGATTTGGGGTTAAGGGATAATACAACAATGGATTTTATAGAGTTTAAGAAAAAAATATTAGAAGAATTAGAAAAAAAATAGTATAATAAGTGTGGCGAAATTATCACCACACTTATTAAAAACATATGTTATATAAAAAACTTTCAAAAAAACACAAAAAGTGTTGACAAAGAATTTTAAATGTGATAATATAATTCTTGTCGATAGGACAATGTAACAACGGTGTATAGCGCAGCTCGGTAGCGCACTTGCCTTGGGAGCAAGGGGTCACAGGTTCAAATCCTGTTACACCGACCATTTTATGCGGGAGTAACTCAGTTGGTAGAGTGTCAGCCTTCCAAGCTGAATGTCGCGAGTTCGACCCTCGTCTCCCGCTCCATTTTTATTTATGGTGTCCGTAGTTCAGTTGGTAGAGCGCCAGTTTGTGGCACTGGTTGTCGCGGGTTCAAGTCCCGTCGGTCACCCCATACATGCGCGAGTGGTGAAATTGGCATACACGCTAGACTTAGGATCTAGTGCTTCGGCGTGTGGGTTCGAGTCCCACCTTGCGCACCATTTTTGTTAAAATGAATAATCATTTGAACAAACTAAAGACAGTAGGTACAAAGTAAATCCTACCGAGGTGAGTTCTGAGTATAATACATATATTTAAGGTATATACTTCTAGCCTCGCCCACTAAAATATAGTGGTTTTTTTATTTACAAGGAGGTGAAACAATATGGCATCAAAGGCTAATATTGCAGCAGTAGAAATGTTAACTGAAAAATTAAGAGAAGCAAAAGCAGTAGTTTTCGTTGATTATAAAGGAATTACAGTTAATGAAGATACAAAATTAAGAAGTGAAGCAAGAAAAGTTAATGTAGAATATTTTGTTGCTAAAAACAGATTAGTACAAATAGCTTTAAAAAATGTTGGTTTAGATCTTGAGTTAAAAGAATTAGCTGAAGGAACAACATCTTTTGCTTTAGGTTTTGAAGATGGAGTTGCACCATCAAAATTAATCTATGATTTTGCACAACAATTTAAAGGTGAAAAATTAAAAATTAAAGGTGGAATAATAGATGGAAAAGTAGCTGATAAAAACATGATAGAATCATTAGCTAAGTTACCATCAAGACCAGAATTACTAGGTATGATAGCATACGGATTATTATCGCCAGTAAGAATGTTAGCAGTTGGATTATCTAACGTAGCAGAACAAAAAGAAGCTTAATAATATATATATTTAAAAAATAGGAGGAAATAAAATGGCATTTAATAAAGAACAATTTATTGAAGATTTAAAAGCAATGACAGTATTAGAATTAAAAGAAGTAGTAGAAGCTATAGAAGAAACTTTTGGAGTATCAGCACAACCAGTTGCAGTTGCAGGTGGAGCAGTAGCTGCTGAAGCAGTTGAAGAAAAAACAAACTTCGATGTAGTATTAACAGGAGCAGGAGCTAACAAAATAGCAGTTATTAAAGAAGTAAGAGCTATTACAGGATTAGGATTAAAAGAAGCTAAAGACTTAGTAGATAACGGTGGAGCAGTTAAAGAAGGAGCTTCAAAAGAAGAAGCAGAAGAAATTAAAGGTAAATTAGAAGCTGCTGGAGCATCTGTAGAATTAAAATAATAACATATTAAAAAAATAGGGAAATAGACATCCGAAATACGTGATGTCTTTTTCCTCATTTATAACACCATTCAAATTTCAAATCTTTTTACTTTGATCATTTTTATATTTAACACATTATTTTCGGTGTATCAAGGTATATTTTTCATAGGAGGAAACTTAAAAAAATGAATAACAAACTGATTAAAAGATATAGTTTTGGGAAAATTAAAGACAGGGGAGAGATGCCTAATTTTTTAGAATTTCAATTGGATTCTTATGAAGATTTTTTACAAACAAAAAGATCTCATGATTCAAGAGAATTAAAAGGACTTGAGGCAATATTCCAAGAAACATTCCCAATAGAATCTGCTAATGGTACTTTAAAGTTAGAGTATTTTGGGTATGAAATACACGATAGTGAAGCACCGTTAAATGACGAGTTAGAATGTAAAAAAAGAGGAAAAACATATTCAGGTCAATTAAAAGTTAGATTAAGATTAATAAATAATAAAACTGGAGAAATTAAAGAAACATTAGTACATTTTGGAGATATACCTTTAATGACTGATAAGGCTACTTTTATAATAAATGGAGCAGAAAGAGTAGTTGTTTCTCAATTACATAGATCTCCAGGTATTACTTTTAATAAAGAATTAAATATGCAAACTGGTAAAGACATGTTTATCGGTAAAATTATTCCATATAAAGGAACTTGGCTTGAATTTGAAACAGATAAAAATGATGTTTTAAATGTGAAAATTGATAGAAAGAAAAAAGTATTAGCATCTGTATTTTTAAAAGCAGTTAAATTCTTTGAATCTAACGCTGAAATAATGGATGAATTTTTTGAAGTTAAAACTATAGAACTTGCACCTATATACAAAAAGTATAAGAATATAGAAGATGCAAAAAGTATTATTAGAACAGAAATAGAAGGTTCATTTGTTAATGAAGATATAGTAAATGAAAAAACAGGGGAAATAATAATAGAAGCAGAAAGTTTTATAGATGAAATTACTGTAGATAAATTAATTGAGTTTAATATTTCTGAAATTACTATATGGGAAGTAAAACCAGAAGATAGAATGATAGCTAAGTCAATTAAAGATGATCATACTAAATCATCTGATGAAGCTGTGGTAGAGGTATTTAAGAAAATAAAGCCAGGAGATATAGTTACTGTAGAAAGTGCGTATAATTTAATTATACCTATGTTCTTTAATCCTCAAAGATATGATTTTGCACCAGTTGGAAGATATAAAATTAATAAGAGGTTAAAACTTGAAGGAGAGATTAACGAACAAGATATAGTTTTAACAAGGAAAGATGTGATAGCAACTATAAATTACTTAAAAGTACTATACAATGGTGGTGGAAGTACTGATGATATAGATAATTTATCAAATAGAAGAGTAAGAGGAGTAGGTGAGCTATTATCTATTCAAATTAAAGGTGGAGTAGCTAAAATGTCTAAAATGGTTAAAGAAAAAATGCAAACACAAGACATTAATACTTTAACACCTCAAAGTTTATTAAACACTAAACCATTAAATGCATTAATATTAGAATTTTTTGGTAGTGGACAATTATCTCAATTTATGGATCAATCAAATCCTCTTGCAGAACTTACTCATAAAAGAAGAATATCAGCATTAGGACCTGGAGGATTATCAAGAGATAGAGCAGGATTTGAAGTTAGAGACGTTCATAATTCACATTATGGAAGAGTTTGTCCTATAGAAACTCCGGAAGGACCGAATATAGGATTAATAGCTTCACTTTCAACTTATGGTAAGGTAAATAAATATGGATTTATTGAAACTCCTTTTGTTAAGGTTAAAAATGGAGTGGCTGACTTTAATGATATTAGTTATCTTGCAGCTGATGAAGAAGAAGGACTGTTCATAGCCCAAGCAGATACTAACATAGATGAAAAAGGAAAATTACTTGATAAAGATATTACATGTAGATATGGTGATGAAATAGTTCATGTTAAAAAAGAACAAGTTGATTTAATGGACGTTTCACCTAAACAAATAGTTTCAGTATCAGCAGGTTTAATTCCATTTTTAGAACATGATGATGCTAACCGTGCATTAATGGGATCAAATATGCAAAGACAAGCAGTACCATTACTTAAAACAGAAGCTCCATATGTAGGAACAGGTCTTGAAAGAAAAGTTGCTATAGATTCTGGAGCAGTACTTGTATCTAAAGTAAATGGAGAAGTTACTTACGTTGATGCAAGTAAGATTATAGTTACAGATGAAAAAGGTGATGAACACTTACATAGATTATTAAACTTTGAAAAATCTAATCAAAGTATGTGTTTACATCAAAAACCAATAATAGATTTAGGAGATAAGGTAAATAAAGGGGACATATTAGCAGATGGACCTTCTACATCAGGTGGAGATTTATCTTTAGGTAAAAATATATTACTTGCATTCATGCCTTGGGAAGGATATAACTTCGAGGATGGAATATTAATATCAGAAAGATTAAGAAAAGATGATGTATTTACATCATTACATATAGAAGAATTTGATATTGAAGCAAGAACTACAAAACTTGGAGAAGAAGAAATTACAAGAGAGATACCTAATGTTTCTGAAGAAGCATTACGTAATTTAGATAAAGATGGTATTGTAAGAATAGGAGCTTATGTTGAACCAGATGATATATTAGTTGGTAAAGTAACTCCTAAAGGAGAAAGTGAACCGCCTGCTGAAGAAAGATTGTTAAGAGCAATTTTTGGAGAAAAAGCTAAAGATGTAAGAGATACATCATTAAGATTACCACATGGAGTTAAAGGAACTGTAGTAGATGTATTAGTATTATCTAAAGAAAATAAAGATGACTTAAAAGCAGGGGTAAATAAGGTAGTAAGAGTTTACGTTGCAGAAAAAAGAAAAATAATGGTTGGAGATAAAATGTCAGGAAGACATGGTAATAAAGGAGTTATATCTCGTGTGTTACCTGTTGAAGATATGCCACATTTAGAAGACGGTACACCAGTTGATGTTTGTTTAAATCCATTAGGGGTTCCATCTCGTATGAATATAGGGCAAGTATTAGAGGTGCATTTAGGACTTGCTATAGGAGATATGAATAAATATATTGCAACTCCAGTATTTGATGGAGCAACTGAAGAAGATGTTAAAAATTACTTAGAAGAAGCTGGATATCCTAGAACTGGAAAAGTTAAACTAATTGATGGTAGAACTGGAGAATATTTTGACAATCCAGTAACTGTAGGAAGAATGTATATGTTAAAACTACATCATTTAGTTGAAGATAAGATGCATGCAAGGGCAATAGGACCATATTCACTAGTTACTCAACAACCACTTGGAGGTAAAGCTCAATTTGGTGGACAAAGATTAGGAGAAATGGAAGTTTGGGCTCTTGAAGCATATGGGGCTTCAAATATCCTTCAAGAAATGTTAACTGTTAAATCTGATGATATTAATGGTAGAACTAAAACTTATGAATCAATAATTAAGGGACAATCAATGCCAGAAGCAGACGCTCCTGAATCATTCAAAGTATTGATTAAAGAATTTCAATCTCTAGGACTAGATGTAAATCTATACAATAAAGAGGGAGAAAGAATAGAATTAGATAATAATTTTGAAGGATAAAAAAACTAGAATAAGGAGGCTCATATTCGATGAGTATAAGAGATTTTGATAGTATTCAAATTAAACTTGCTTCGCCTGAGAAGGTATTAGAATGGTCTTATGGAGAAGTAACTAAATCAGAAACTATAAATTATAGAACATTAAAACCAGAACCAGATGGTCTGTTTTGTGAGAGAATATTTGGACCAACAAAAGATTATGAATGTACATGTGGTAAACACAAAAAAATGAAAGATAAAGGAACTGTATGTGAAAAATGTAAAGTTACTATTACAACTTCTAAAGTTAGAAGAGAAAGAATGGGACACATTAAACTTGCAACTCCTATAGCCCATATTTGGTATTCTAAAGGAACACCAAATAAAATGAGTTTACTTCTAGGGATAAGTACTAAAGAACTTGAAGCTGTGTTATATTTCTCAAGATATATAGTTATAGATGGTGGAAATACTGAATTTAGTAAAAATCAAATTATTAGAGAACAACAGTACAGATTATGTATGGAAAGAAAAGAACGTGGTTCATTCCGTGCTAAAATGGGAGCTGAAGGTATATTAGATTTATTACAAGAATTAGAATTGCCAGTTTTAGAAAAAGAATTAGAAGCAGAAATTGATAAAGAAAATTCAACTCAAAAAAGAAAAAAAATGGTAAAAAGATTAAAAATAGTTAGAGATTTCATTAGTTCTGGAAATAAGCCTGAATGGTTAATCCTAACTATATTACCAGTTATACCAGCAGATTTAAGACCTTTAGTACAACTTGATGGTGGAAGATTTGCAACTAGTGATTTAAATGATTTATATAGAAGAGTAATAAATAGAAATATTAGATTACAAAAATTAATAGATTCTAACGCTCCAGAAATAATGATAAGAAATGAAAAAAGAATGCTTCAAGAAGCAGTAGATGCTCTAATAGATAATGGTAGACGTGGTAAACCAGTTGTTACTCAATCTAATAGAGAACTTAAATCATTATCAAATATGTTAAAAGGTAAACAAGGTAGATTTAGACAAAACTTACTTGGAAAACGTGTGGATTATTCAGGACGTTCTGTTATAGTAGTAGGACCAAATTTAAAAATCCATCAATGTGGATTACCTAAGAAAATGGCATTAGAATTATACAAACCATTTTTAATGAGAGAATTAGTTAAAAGAGGAATATCTAGCAACGTTAAAACTGCTAAAAAAATGGTAGAAGAGGAAAATGAAGCAGTTTGGGAATTAATAGAAGAAATTATTAAAAATCACCCAGTGTTATTAAACCGTGCCCCAACTCTACATAGATTATCAATACAAGCATTTGAACCAACATTAATTGAAGGAAAAGCTATTAGACTTCATCCATTAGTATGTTCTGCTTTCAATGCCGATTTTGATGGAGACCAAATGGCTGTTCACTTAGTTTTATCACCAGAGGCACAACTTGAGGCTAAGTTATTAATGCTTGCTACTAATAATATTATTGCTCCTTCAAGTGGTAAACCTATAGCAGTTCCATCTCAAGATATGGTTATGGGTTGTTATTACATGACTAAAGAAAGATTAGGAGAAATAGGAGAAAATAAATCTTTTTCTAGTATAAATCAGTTAATAACAGCATATCAAAATGAAAAGGTTGGAGTTCATGCATTAGTTAATGTAAGAATAGATGGTAAAATTATTAGAACTACACCAGGTAGAATAATATTTAACCAATTATTACCAGAAGAAATTAGAAATTATGAAGTTACTTTTGGTAAAGGAGAATTAGGAAAATTAATAGCAGGACTATATGAACAATATGGATTTGAAAAAACTTGTGAATTAATAGATAAAATTAAAGAATTTGGATATCACTTTGCTACATTTGCTGGGGTAAGTGTTGGTATAGAAGATTTACAAATTCCAGTTGAGAAAAAAGCTATACTTGCTAAAGCAGATCAGGATGTATTAGATATTGAAAATGCATATAAAGCAGGTGAAATTATTAATGATGAAAGATATAGAAGAACAGTTCAAGTATGGAATAAAGCTACTAATGATGTAACTAAAGCCATGATGGATAGTTTAGATCAATTTAATCCAGTATACATGATGGCAAATTCTGGAGCCAGAGGTTCTATTGCACAGATTCGTCAATTAGGTGGAATGCGTGGAATGATGTCAAATACTAAAGGGGAAATTATAGAAATACCAATTAAAGCAAACTTTAGAGAAGGATTAAACGTATTAGAGTTCTTTATGTCATCACATGGTGCGAGAAAAGGGTTAGCAGATACGGCTTTAAGAACTGCCGATTCAGGATATTTAACAAGAAGACTTGTAGATGTTTCTCATGAATTAATAGTTAATAAAGATGATTGTGGTTGTGGAAATCATGGAATAGAAGTAAGTGATTTAACTTATGAAGGTAAAGTTATAGAAAAATTAGAAGAAAGAATATATGGAAGATTCCTAGCTGAAGATTTAGTAGATGATGGAAAAGTAATAGCTAAAGCAAATACTTTAATTACTAAAGATTTATTATCTGAAATAATTAAGAGAAACATAAGTAGTGTTAAGATGAGATCACCATTAACATGTAGACTTGATAAAGGTGTATGTAAAAAATGTTATGGTGTTGATTTATCTAACCATAAAGAAGTATTACTTGGAGAAGCAGTAGGAGTTATTGCAGCTCAATCAATTGGAGAACCTGGAACTCAGCTTACAATGCGTACTTTCCATACAGGAGGGGTAGCTACAGGTTCTGAAGTTCAATCTGATTATAAGGCAGATGAGGACGGAAAAATTAAATTTGAAAACATTGAAACATTTACTTATCCTGATGGTAGAGAAATAGTTGTTTCATCAATAGGTAAAGTAATATTAGGTAAATATCGTTATGAAGTACCTTCAGGTTCAACATTAAGAGTTAAAAATAATGAAAAAGTAACAAGAGGACAAGTATTAATAGAGTTTGATCCTTTCCAAACTCCAACTATTTCAACAGTAGCTGGACGTATTGAATTTAGAGATATATATATTAAAGAAAATATAGATGTTAAATATGATGTTACTGAAAGATTAGCTATTAAACCTATAGAAAGCACTCAAGTTAAACCAAGAGTTATAGTATATGATGATAAAGGTAAGAAAATAAAAGAATATGACATAAGTTATGGTTCTTATTTATTATTTAAAGAAGGAGAAATGATTAAACCAGGAGATATAATTTCTAAATTACCTAAAACAGGTGGAGGAAATAAAGATATTACTGGAGGTCTTCCAAGAGTTCAAGAATTATTTGAAGCTAGAAATCTAAAAGGTAAGGCTATACTTGCTAATGTTGGTGGAAGAATTAAGTTCTCAGATAAAACTAAAAAAGGTATGAGAGTTGTTGAAATTCATGATATAGATAAAGATACTGTAATAGAAGAATATTCAATACCTGCTGGAGAGCATTTAGTAGTTTCAAATGAAATGATAATAAATGCTGGAGATAAATTAACAGAAGGGCCTATATCACCACATGATATATTAAGAATTAAAGGAGCAGTTGAGGCACAACAATTTATACTTGAATCAGTACAAGAAGTATATAGAAGCCAAGGTGTTACTGTTAATGATAAACATATAGAAATAATAGTTAAACAAATGTTCCAAAAGATTAGAATTAAAGAATCAGGAGATTCATTATTCTTAGAAGATGAATTAGTAGATAAAAAAGTAATTGAAAGAGAGAACAAAATTTTAGTTTCTAAAGGTAAGAAACCTGCAATTTTTGAACCTGTTATTCAAGGTATAACAAAAGCAGCTGTAAATACAGAAAGCTTTATATCAGCATCATCATTCCAAGAAACAACTAAAGTATTAGCAAATGCAGCAGTTGAAGGAAAAGTGGATAGACTTGAAGGGCTTAAAGAAAATGTAACTATAGGTAAGAAAATACCAGGAGGAACAGGATTTAAAAATTATAAGGATTTAAATTTATACTTAGGTGAAGATGACGGTAAAATAATAGATGAAATATAATATATAAGGGGAGTAATCCCCTTGTATGTTACTTAGGAGAGTTAAAATGAAAGGAAGATTATTCATAGTTTCAGGACCGTCAGGATCTGGAAAATCTACTGTTACAAAACTAGTAAGAGATATGTTAAATATACCTTTAGCAATTTCTGTAACTACCCGTCAAATGAGAACTGGAGAAGTTGATGGTAAGGATTATTACTTTATAACTAAGGAAGAATTTGAACAAAAAATTAATGAAAATGGATTATTTGAATATGCAAATGTTCATGGAAATTATTATGGTACTTTAAATTCAGAAATTGAAAAACATTTAGAAAATGGTAAAAATGTTATTCTTGAAATTGATGTACAGGGTGGAGTTATAGCTAAGAATAAAAGAAATGATTCTACTTTAATATTTTTTAAAGCTCCTGATCTTGATGAATTAGAAAAAAGATTAAGAGGAAGAAATACAGATAGTGAGAAAGTAATACAAAAAAGATTAGAAAATGCTATTAAAGAACTTGAATATGAAAAGGATTATGATTATACAATAATTAACTATGATATTGAAGATTCTTGCAAGCAACTTATTAACATCATAGAAAGCTAGAGGAGAAAAACTATGAAAAAAGAAAAAGTTTCAGTAGATGAACTATTAAAAAAAATACCCAATAAATATGAGTTAGCTATTTTAGCTGGTAAGGCAGCTAGAAAAGAATTTATAGAGGGTGTAGAAAAATTTAAAATTATAGATAATGTATTTGAAGATATATTGGAGGAAAAAGTTAAAATTGTTGAAAATGATTAATATATTATATTGACAATTTTAAATATCACACTATACTTATATTATGGAGGAGTATATGTATAAACTGTCTGAAGATGAAGAAAAAATAATTAATAATATTGATATAGTTGATCTAATAGGACAATATGTTGATTTAAATAAGGCAGGAGTAAATTATAAGGGATATTCTCCTTTTAAAAGTGAAAATACTCCATCATTTTCTGTTAGTCCAAGAAAAAAGATTTTTAAGGATTTTAGTACAGGAAAAGGTGGAAATATAATAAATTTTTATTCATATATTAAAAATATTTCTTATTATGAAGCATTGTATGAACTTTCACAAAAATATGGTATAAGAATAAAAAAAAATAATTCAAAGTATAATGTTAAAGAAAGTATTGGACATAAGATTTTAAGAGAAGCATTAGAGTTTTTTAAATCAAATTTTGAAAAATCAGTAGAAGCTAAGGAATATTTAATTAATAGAGGATTTAATTTAAATGATTTAAATAGATATGATATAGGTTATGCTAATGATGAATGGTATTCACTATATTATCATTTAAAAGAAAAATATGAAACTGAAGAATTAATTAAATTAGGTTTAGTTACAGTAAGTTCTACAGATAGCACTAATATTTATGATACATTTAGGGAAAGAATAATATTTCCTATATTTAATAGTTATCAACAAATAGTTGGTTTTGGTGGTAGATATATAGGAAAAAATGTAAATATACCTAAATATATAAATTCTAATGAAAGCTATATTTTTGATAAAAGTAGTGAATTATATGGATTATTTAATAGAGGTATAGAAATAAAAGAGAAAAAATATGCAATATTAATGGAAGGTTTTTTAGATGTGCTTAGTTCACATATTAATACTTTTAATAATGCAGTTGCTTCTTTAGGAACAGCCTTTACTGAAAATCAGGCTAAGTTATTAAAAAAATATACAGACAATGTAATTATAATGTATGATAAAGATGATGCAGGTCAAAAAGCAACTAAATCAGTAATAAATATATTAAATAAATTAGAATTTAATATTAAATGTGCCAGTTTACCTGATGATGTAAAAGATCCTGATGAATATTTTAAAAAGTATAGTAAAAATGATTTTGTTAATATATTAGGTAAATCAATTGGATCATTAGATTATGTAATACAAATGGATTTAAAAGATTTTGATTTTACTCAAACTGCCTCAAAAAGAGAAGCTATAGAATTGATGAAATCATATTTTGAGAATATAACTAATGATATAGTATATAATGATGAAATAAAAATATTTTCAAGATTAATTGATGTAGAATCTGAATATATTCTGTCAAGATATAGAAGAAATATTGTTAAAAATGTTAAGAGTACGAATGTTTTAAAAAATAATACTAAAGATAATTTTAATGAAAAGATAAACAGACAAGAAGAGTTAGAAAAATTAAGTATAGTTTTCTTGTTATTTGGAGAAGAAGTTGATCAAATGTTGTATAATATGCTTAAATCTTTTGAGTTTAAAAGTGATAAATATATGGAGTTACATAAGAAACTTTTATCTGTTAATTATGAAATGAATGAAATTTCTACACTTGTTTTAACAAAAGATGAAGAAGAGTTTATGATAGAAACAACATGTGAGTTTAAAAACAATTATACAGACGAAGACTATATTAGAATAATTAAAACTTGGTTAGAATTATTGATAAGAAAATATGAACATTTAATTGATATTTTACCTATTAATGAAAAGATTAGAAAAAAAATATATGTAGGTAAATTATTAAATAAACTTAGAAATATTGTAAATATTAATAATTTAGAGAAATGTTATAAAGAAATAATAGTTTTAAAGGGAGATTGAAATGGCGGCTAAAAATATAGATTTAAAAGAAAGTTTATCTAATTTAATTAAAATAGCGAAAGAAGAGAAAATTATTAGTAGAGAAGAAATTAATAAGTTAATGAAAAATAATTTTTCTCAAGATAAAATAGATGCTACATTTTTTAAGTTACAAGAATTAAATGTAGAAATTGTAAATAAAATAGCCGACAAAAATAAATCGAAAGAAAAAAAAGAAGAACCAGAAATAAATATTGATGAAAAAGAAGTCGAAGCCCTATTAAACGAAGATTTAACAGCTGTTAGTGAATCATCAGATGTTGATGAACCAATTAAAATGTATTTAAGAGAAATAGGTCAAATACCTTTACTTAAAAGTGAAGAAGAATTTGAATTAGCAAGACGTATAGTTGAAGGTGATGAAAGAGCAAAACAACAACTTATGGAATCAAATTTAAGATTAGTTGTAAGTATTGCTAAAAAACATACAAATAGAGGGTTAAAATTACTTGATTTAATCCAAGAGGGTAATATAGGATTAATGAAGGCAGTTGAAAAATTTGAATCAGATAAAGGCTTTAAGTTTTCAACATATGCTACATGGTGGATAAGACAGGCAATAACAAGAGCTATAGCAGATCAAGGTAGAACTATAAGAATACCTGTACATATGATAGAAACTATAAATAAAATAAAGAAAGCATCAAGAATTCATTTACAAGAGACAGGTAAAGAACCTACTGATGATTATTTAGCTGAAATAGTTGAAATGCCAGTAGAAAAAGTTAAAAATATTTTAGAAATGAATCAAGATCCAATATCATTAGAAACTCCAGTAGGAAGTGAAGATGATTCAGAATTAGGAGATTTCGTTGAAGATGATAAATTTTTAAATCCTCACGAAGCTACAGTAAGGTCAGTATTAAAAGAGAAATTAAATGAAATACTTAGAAAAGAATTAAATGAAAGAGAAGAACAAGTATTAAGATTAAGATACGGACTTGATGATGGAGCCCCTAAAACTTTAGAAGAGGTTGGAAGAATATTTGATGTAACAAGGGAAAGAATACGTCAAATAGAAGTTAAGGCTATAAATAAATTGAAAAATATTAAAAAGAAAAAAGGATTAGAAGATTTTAGAAATTAGAGTGATTCATATCACTCTTTTTTATGTGTACAAAATAATTGACAAATATCACTAAATATGTTACTATATCATAGTAAAAGAAAATATCAGTATTGATATTAAAAAGTAGAATTTTGATTCTCACCTTTCCATAGCGTTTAGTGTGCATAGGCTTAATATGAGTTAGGTTATTAGTAATTAATTTATGTTAGATTATATCTAATAGTTTTTTATTGATAATTGAGAACAAGATTTTATCTTGTTTTTTTATTACAAAAATATAGGAGGTGTTCTTTATTAAGGGAACTGGAAAAACTGATGGGTCTAGAATCAATGATGAAATTAGAGCTAAAGAAGTAAGATTAATTTCAGAGGAGGGTGGACAATTAGGTGTGATGTCTTTCCATGAAGCTTATAGTATAGCTCAAGAAAAAAATCTTGATTTAGTAGAGATGTCTTCAAATAATGGGGTTTCGGTATGCAAAATAATGGATTATGGGAAGTATCGGTATGAAAAGATAAAAAAAGATAAAGAAAATAAGAAAAAACAAAAAAATACTGTAATTAAAGAAATTAGAATTAAACCTCATATTGATACACATGATATGGAAACTAAAATTAATCAAATTGATAAGTTTTTAGAAAAAGAAAATAAAGTGAAAATCAGTTTAAGATTATCGGGAAGAGAAAAATTGCATTCAGAAACAGCTATAAAAGTTCTTGATGAATTTGCAAGTGTCTTTGAAGATAAAGCTATAGTTGAGAAGAAATACGGTAGAGAGCAAGTACAAAAATTCGTTATGCTTTCACCTAAAAAATAGACAAGAGGAGGAAAAATTATGCCAAAGATGAAAACACACAAAGGAGCTAAAAAAAGAATTAAAGTAACAGGGACAGGTAAATTCGTAGTTAAACATTCAGGAAAAAACCATATATTAACTAAGAAGACTCATAAGAGAAAGAAAAGATTAGGAAAAGATCAAGTGTTAGCTGGCGGAGCAGCTAAAAAAGTTTCAAGATTATTAGCAGGACAAGAAGGAAGATAATAACTTATATAAGGAGGAAAGAAAATGCCAAGAGTAAAAACAGGAATAGTAAGAAGAAAAAGACATAAAAAAGTATTAAATGAAGCAAAAGGATACAGAGGATCTACAAAGACTAATTATAAAAAGGCTAATGAAGCTGTTAAAAAAGCTATGGCTTATGCAACAGAACATAGAAAATTAAAGAAAAGAACAATGAGAGAATTATGGATAATCAGAATTAATGCAGCAACTCGTGCTGAAGGATTATCATACTCAAGATTTATGAATGGATTAAAGAAATTAAATATAGAATTAGATAGAAAAGTTTTAGCTGAATTAGCTTTAAACAATTCTGTAGAATTTAAAGCTTTAGTAGAAAAAGTAAAAGCTTTATAATACATAAAACTGGATTATATATATAATTCAGTTTTTTATTTAAAAGTGGTATAATATATCAAAAATAAAGGTGGTGTATTATGGCTCTTAATTTTGAATATAAAGGTATAAATTTTGATTTAAATAAAAATATTATAGATAATACTTTATACGTTTTTTCAAATTTTAATGATAAGTTTAAAATAGAAGATAATGATAAAGATATATTTACGACTAAAAAATATATAACCGAATCTGAGTTTTGGGAAAAAGTTATTCTTACTGAAAAAATAATTCTTAAAGAAGAAAAAGAGGTTGTATATTTTTTTAATACTTTAAATTATGAACTTAAAAAGAAGTTACAAATTAATAATTATTTTGATTGCATAGATATTGCGTATAGATATTATTCTTTTATGAAAGAATATATAGAATATGATGTGGATTTAAGTAAAATAAAAATACAAGATTGGCAAAAAAATATTATTGATATATATTTAGATATAAATGATTTAATGTTAAAAAAATCAGAAAAAGAAGATAAAATACCTAGATATTTACTGTATAAATATTCATATATTAATAAAAATTATCTTAATTCTTTTAAGAATATAGTTTTTGTTAATAAGTTTTTATATAGCACATTTGAAAAGAAAATATTAGAAAAAATAGATAATTTATTTATATATCTTTTTGTTAATAAAAATGATTATGATGAAGAAAAAAATATATTAAAAAATATTACATTACCTAGTTTAAAAGATAAGAATATTAAAATAGTAGAGTGTAATGATAAATATACTCAGATTTTAAGTATTATTGATAATGCAGAATTTGATACTTTTTATGATATGGAAGAAAAGAAAATAGATGAAATTAAACCAGAAAATGTGTATATAAATCAAAATGAAATTTTTAATACTTTTGATTTTTCATTTAATAAAACAGTGGCATACGATATAATATTAAAATTATATAGAGCTATTTATAATGAAGTTAATGGTAGATATTTAATATCAGATGTATATAATCTATATTCTATAAAAGAATTTAGAAAAGAATTTTATATACCAGAAAGTGATATAGATATACTATTTAAAGAGTCAAAGTATGGAAATATATATATTGATAGTAAAAAGTTAAAAAGTTTAATCTTATTAGATGAAATGAGGGGTTATAAAAGTAAAGAAGAGTATCTAGATAATCTAACAAAGATTGGAAATATTAGATCTGATAAAGAATATATGTTTAATACGAGATTTAAATATTTTGAAGCTTTGAGTGAAGTAAATGTATTAAATTTTTCTTTTTTGACTAATTTTTCAAGTGAATATTTGATGTTATTTATAAAATATTTAGATAGAAAAATTTTGAATATAAGTTTAAATGATACAAAAATAAAAATATTAGATATTAAAAAATTAAGTACAGTAATTAAAAAAGATTTTGCTTTAATTAATGTTCAAGGTAATATTTCTATTAAAGATAGAAATATATTTTCTAAGATGCAAAGTAGTGAATTAGGATTACCTATATCTGATAATTTAATATATGAGAAACTTTATAATATATATAGAAATATAGTAACTGCAAATAATGTATATATAAGCTATATTAAAAATGAAGATGAAAATATTTCTGAAATGCCATTTTTAACTGAATTAATATTTAATAATGATATAAAGGTTGAAAAAAAAGAAATAAGTATGAGTGAAAAATCTAATATACTAAATCAATTACTAAATAAAAGTAATATAAAAAAAGTTGATAATGATATTTATCTAACATATGATGATGTGATGTATAAGAAGGATTTAGTTTCTGATTTTAATAATGTATCAGTTACTAATTTGCTTGCTCTTATTGACTCAGAAATAGAATATTATCTTTCAAGTAAAATAAAAGATAGTGATATATATAATGAGGATATAAAGGCAGTTGAAGTTGGAAATATTACACATAAGATAATGGAATTAATAATAAATAAAATAGGTAAAAATATTATGGGTATTAAAGAAGATATGTTACTCCAATATATAAATGAGGCTATAAGCATTGTAATTAAGGATAAAGATAGTAATATTTTAGAAAAGTATAAAAATTATTTCTATATTACATACTTAAGTGATCTACCTACTACTATAATAGATTTTTTTAGGAAGTTAAAAAAAGTTTTAGTTCATGAAAAGATAGTAAATGTTTTTAGTGAAAAAGTTGTAGGATTTGATATAGAAGTAGAAGGTAGATTAATTAATATTAATGGAAAGACAGATTTAATTATTGAAACAGATGATAAATATATAATAATTGATTTTAAAACAGGTAAATTTAAAAAAGAAAAAATGAAGACTTATGCAAATCAAGTAACTATTTATTCATATATGGATGAGTTAATAAATAAGGAAAAAGTAGGATATATTAGCTTTATTCAAACATTTGATACTTTAAAACCAATAGATGTTGAAAAGGCAGAATTAAATAAAGATGTAATAAAAGAAATTTTAACTAGATTTATTACAGGAGATATTTTTGAATTCGGTAAAGAAAATAAATATTCTAATTTTAAGGAGGTAATTAAGTATGAAAAAATTGAAAACAGTAGTAAAAGCTAGTGCTGGTACAGGGAAAACATATAGATTATCTTTAGAATACATATATTTTCTTTTACTTGATATAGATTTTAGAAATATTTTAGTAATGACTTTTACAAAGAAAGCTACTTCTGAAATAAAGAATAGAATTTTTGAATTTCTTTTAATAATAATTTCTAAAGGTAAAAATTATGAAGAATTGATGAAGAATATAGAAAGTAATTTTGAATATAAGTTTAAAGATGGAGATATAGAAAAATTAATTGAGATATATAAGGATATGTTGATTAATAAAAATAGAGTTAGAATAGATACTATAGATGGATTTACTTCTAAGGTGTTTAATACTTGTATTTCTGAACCTATATTGGAAATGTATGATTATAATATATTAACAGAGGATACAGAAACAGAAAAAACTCTGTATACAGACTTTGTGGTTAATTTATTAAAAAATCCTGAATTTGATTTTAAGTTTAATGATAAAGATATCAAAGGGATAGTAAAAGAAATTAAAACAAACTTTTTATATAATAAAAATGAATTATTAAGTGTACAAAAACTTGAAGAGAAATATACTTTAGATGATGTTATAACTAAGGCTAAAAATTTATTCTTTAATGATTTAAAAATAGAATATAATGGTGAAGAAGCTAAAATGAAAGCGGATGCTATTAGAATACTAGATATTTTAGAAAAAATTAATTCAAGTAATATGGAAATGGAATATAAAAATTTAAAACCATTGTTAAATAAGATGTATACAATGAAAAATGTATTTGATAATAGATCGAAAAAAAAGGATGTAGTAAAATATTTATTTGAAAAAAATTATGAATTAAGTAAAAAAATACAAGATTTTCAGTTGATTAGATATAGCTATGAAAGTACTAAAAAAACAAATGAATTATTAAGAAATCATAAGATAGTATTTGATGAAGATTTTAGATTAAAAAAAGAAAATAAATTACTTGATTTTAATGATGTGACTTATTATACACTTAAATATATGTTTGATGAAAAATTAGGATTAGTGAAAAATGGAAAAGTTACGGATTATTTTTATGAATTAATGGATGGAAAAATAGAAGCATTAATGGTAGATGAATTTCAGGATACAAGTGTACTTCAATTTAAGTTTATTAAACTTATAATGGATGGTGCAAAAATTGTTACTTGTGTTGGAGATGAAAAACAGAGTATATATGAATGGCGTGGTGGATATAAGAAATTATTTGAAGACTTAGATAAAACTTTAGGAGAAGATACAATTATAAAAACTTTAAATACTTGTTACAGATCTGAAAAGAATATAATTTCTTTTGTAAATGATATATTTACAAAAATACCCAATTATAGATATGATGAGGTTAAATCGAGTAAAGAAGAAAAAAATGCTGGACAAGTTGAAACAATCTTAGTAGAAAAAAATAGTAAAGAAGAAGATTTAATAATAAATAAGATAGTAGAAAAAATTAAGGAAAATAAGGATTATACAAATACAGCTGTATTGTTAAGAGATAATAAAAAATTAGAAAAAATAGCTAGATATTTTGATGAAGAAAATATTAGATATTCTCTAGTTACTAAATCTAATATATTAGACGTTGCTTCTGTAAAGACTGCCCATAAATTAGTTAAATATTTAGTTACTAAAAATGAAATAAATAAATATGAGTTTTTAAGAAGTGGTATAAAAAAATATAGTTTAAATGAAATAAATGATGTAATTCAAGGTAAAATAGATGAAGATATTAAATATTTCCAAGATAATTTTGATAGACATAATTCATTTAATTCAAATTATTTTGATTTTGGTAAGGAATATCTAGAAAGATTTGGCTATAGTATAAATGATGATTCTAATGATATTTTAAATTTAAATATTTATTTTGAGAGAATGAAACAATTTTCAAATATATATGACTTTTATGAAAATATTGAAAAAAACAAGGTATTTAAAAAATCTATCATTGAAAAAGAAGGAATAATATTAAGTACTATTCATGCTTCTAAGGGTTTAGAATATAAGAATGTATATACTTATGATGATAGTTTTGATGATGTTAAGTTAGGTTTAAAAAAATATGTATTTTATGATGATGAATATAATATAAGTAAATTTAGAATGTGTGATTATAATATTTTAAATAAGATGATTAAAGAGATAAATGATGATAATAGTTTAAATGAATTTGAAAAAGATAGTTTAATTGATAATTTCAAACAATTTGAAAATTCATATGATGAGTACATTACTATTAATAAAAGTGATTCAGATGCTTATTTAAATCTTAATTATGTTGCATATACTAGAGCAAAAGAAAATTGCTATATTTTTTATGGGGTTCCAGGACCTTTAATTAGGGAAGAAAAAAAACTTGGAAATAGATACATATCTGATGTTGAAATTGAGAAAAGTAGTGTTATAGACTATTCTAAATATTTGAATTATTTTAGTCAAAGTGATTATGTTGAGGTTAATAATGAAAAATATAGTATTGAAAGAATTAACAAACAAAAAGAAGGAAGTGCAGTGCATTATTTCTTTGAAGTTTATGATGGAAATGTAGAAGTTGCAATAGATATAGTTAAAAAGAAATATGGAAATTTATTATCTGATTTAAGCTTTGATAGAGTACTTGATTTGATATATAAGAATATAAAAAAATATAGACATATATTAGAAAATAAAGATACAATACTTTACTCAGAATTTAAAATTTATGATAAAAAAGATAATGATAAAATGTATATTATAGATTTATTATCAATTAATAAAGAAAAGAAAAAAGTATATATTTATGATTTTAAAACAGGTAAAAATGTTGTTAATAATCTTAAATATATTGAACAATTAGAAAAATATAAGGAAATTTTATCAAGAGAAATTATTGATTATGAAATATTTACAGAAATACTTCCGCTTGATGAAGAATAAAAAAGCCTGTTTCCAGGCTTTTTGTTTTCTTAACCAAAATATTGTATAAAAAATGTTATAATACTAATATTGAAAAAATCTATAAATAATGCTCCTACTATAGGCACAACTAAGAATGCAAGTTTTGAATAACCAAATTCTTCGTTTATAGATTTCATATTTGCTAATCCATTAGGTGTAGCACCCATACCAAACCCCATATGTCCTGCTGAAATAACTGCAGCATCGAAGTTTCCACCCATAATATTAAATGTAATATATCTTATAAATAAATATATAGTAATAACTTGAGCTAATAACAGTATAGATAGTGGTCCAGCTAGATCAAATAATTGCCATAATTTTAGTGATATTAGAGCCACAGATAAGAATAAGCTAAGCGATATACCCTCTAGTGTTTGTATTTCTTTTAAAGGAATTTCTTTATATAGTACATCAAATAAATTTCTAATTATTGAGGCTACAAACATAGGGCCTATATAAACTGGTATTTCTAAACCTATTTTTTTAAACCAAATATTTAATATTGTTCCTACGCTCATTGATAAAAGTAAAATGAAAAAAGCTTTTGCAAATTTCTCTTCATCAAGTTCATGTATCTCATTATCTTCTTCTACTATGTCATTTACTTCATCATGAGATTTAAGATTATACTTTTGTATCAATCTTTTAGCAAGTGGAGGGCCTATTAATGAACCAATAACAGTACCAAAAGTAGCAGAAGCAATTGCTATAGTTTTTAATTCATCTATTTTTATACTTTCAGATATTGCAATAGAAGTTCCGTGTCCACCTGTCATAGGAGTTGATCCAGTCATTAATGCTATTAATGGATTAATGTTTAAAAATTTACCTACTATTAATGCTACTCCATTTTGGAAAAATATTAATAAAACTGCAACAAATAGGAAGTATATAAGTTTAACTCCACCTTTTGTAAGTAATTTGAAACTAGCATTAAATCCAATACTAGTGAAAAACATTATCATAAAAAAGTTTTGTAATGTAGTGTCAAAATTAAATTCAACAATTTTTAAATATCTTAAAATTAACGATATTCCTGAAAATATTATTCCTCCAATAATGGGATTGGGGATACAATATTTTTGTAATAGGATTACTCTTTTTTTTAATTTTATACCTAAAATTAAAAATATTACGGCAATACCTATTGTTTGTATCATATCAAGTTCAATTATATATCTCATAAATACCTCCAAATAAATACTATGATACAATATTAATGTAAAAAAATCAATTATATTATATTTAAATTGAAAATATTATCAATTGACAGTTATTATTAAATATGATATTATACTATATACGCATGTATTAGGTGGCTAATACCTAAAGCAGCGATTTTATAATTTCGGAGGTGAACAGATGTTTGCAGTAATTAAAACTGGAGGAAAACAATACAAAGTTGAAGTAGGTTCATTATTAAAAGTTGAAAAATTAGCCGTAGAAGTTGGAACTGAAGTTTCATTTGAAGAAGTATTAATGGTAGGAGATAAAGTTGGATCACCATTAGTTGAGGGAGCTAAAGTAGTAGCTGAAGTTAAAGAGCATGGTAAAGGTAAAAAAGTTATCAACTTTAAATATGATAAAAAAACATACTACAGAAAAAAAGGTCATAGACAACATTATACTTTAATTGAAGTTAAAGATATTAAAGGATAATTATGACATATATTGAATTTTCTGAAAAAGAAGATAAAATTGTATCCTATTTGATTAAAGGGCATACAGGAGCATATAACTATGGAGAAGATATAGTTTGTGCATCAATTTCTGCTACATCTATTATGACATTAAATGGATTAATAGAAGTGTTAAAAGTTAAGAAGTTGAATTATGAAATGAGAGATGGATATATTTTTTGTGATTTAAGAAATCTTGATGAAGAGGATTTGAATAAATCTCAGAGTTTACTTAAATCATTAGCTTTAATTCTTGAAAGCATTGCAAAAGATTATCCAAAAAATGTACAATTTAGAACTAGGAGGTATGAAAAATGATATTAAAGTTGAATTTACAATTATTCGCCTCAAAAAAAGGACAAGGATCTACTAAAAATGGAAGAGATTCTAACCCTAAATATTTAGGAGTAAAAAGATATGATGGTGAAGTTGTAAAAGCTGGAAATATAATTGTTAGACAAAGAGGAACTAAATTCCATCCAGGAAATAACATGGGATTAGGAAAAGATTATACTTTATTTGCATTAATTGAAGGTTACGTTAAATTTGAAACATTCAAAGGTAAAAAAAGAGTAAGTATTTATCCAGAGAAAAAAGTTAAATAATAAATAAGAAAAGCCTTTTTATATAAAAGGCTTTTTTTTAAAGGTGAATATATATGACTAAAAAAGATAGAGTGAAGAAAGTTCTTGAAGCATTAAGAGATAAGTTTAAAGATCCTAAAATAGCATTAAACTATAATAATGAATATCAGTTAATGATTGCTGTAATTTTGTCTGCTCAATGTACAGATAAAAGAGTAAATATTGTTACAGAAGAATTTTTTAAAGTTGTAGAAAAACCAGAAGACATGGAGAGACTATCTTTAGAAGAAGTAGAAAAATATATTAAATCTACAGGATTTTACAAAAATAAAGCTTTAAATTTAAAAGCTAATGCTAAAATGTTGTTAGAAAAGTATAATGGTGTATTACCAAGAACTATGGAAGAATTAATTGAACTTCCTGGTGTAGGTAGAAAAACAGCTAATGTACTTTTAGGAGATCTTTGGGGAATAAGAGAAGGAATAGTTGTAGATACACATGTTAGAAGATTATCTAATTTAATTGGTTTTGTTGATAATTATAATGTAGAAATCATTGAAAGAGAACTAATGAAGATAGTTCCTAAAAAATATTGGTATGAATATTCACATTTTTTAATTTTACATGGTAGAGATAAATGTATTGCCAGACGTCCTAAGTGTCATGAATGTGAAATTAAACATTTATGCAAGTATAATGAAAAAAATAAGGAAAAGGTATAGATATGAAAAAAATATTAATATTAATTTGCACATTTACTTTAAGTGCTTATGGTATGGAAATGGAAAAAGAAGAAAGAATACCTATAGTATATACAGCTTTAACTGATGGAACTGAAGTTATAGATATTAATTCTGAACTTATATCTCCCATTGCTTCTTTAACAAAAGTTATGAATGTAATAGTAGCAAAAGACGAGATATTAAAAGGTAGAGTTTCCTTAAATGATAAGGTAATATTTGATAAATATACTGCTTTTATAATAGGAGGTTCTATATCTACAAGGAATGGAGATAAGAGTTATTCTTTAGAGGATTTGTTAAAAGCACAGATAGTATTTTCTTCTAACAATGCTTCATATGCAACAGCAAAATATGTAGGTAGGGGAGATATAAATAATTTTATTAGTTTAATGAATAAAAAAGCAAGAGAAATAGGAATGTATAAAACATATTTTGCATCTCCAGCAGGACTTCCTCCAAGACTTAATAAAGGATTTGGAATGGATGTTTCAACAGCTAAAGATTTATATCTATTAACAAAATATGTAATTGAAAACACAGATATTTTAGATTATAGTAGTAAAAAAAGTATTACCTTTCCTAATAGTAAAGATCCACTTCGTGTATATTATAATAGAATTGGTTTATTAGGAGAATATGGAGTAGTTGGATTAAAAACAGGTTATCATGATGAATCAGGATATAATATAATAGTTGTGTCTAAAATTGGAGATTCAACAGTTATTTCGATTTCACTTAATTCTGAAACAGAAAAACAAAGGTATATTTTACAAAAAGAGATACTTTCAAAATTAAGTGAAAGATTAGAAAAAATAGTTGATAAAAATACAGCGTATTATTTATTTGATGTAAAAGATTATAAAAATAAAGTATTGGAAGGATATATAAAAGAAGATGTAAATCTTATTAACTTAGGGCAAAATTTTGTATATGACATAAAATTAAATGATATAAATGATAAAATAAATATTGATGATGAAATTGCCACTTTATATGTAAAAGTTGATGGAAAAATTATTGCAACTAAACCTATATTTGCTAAAAATGAAAATAGAAAATTAAATTGGTTTGAAAAAATTCTTAGATATATTAGTTTTGGACTATATTAAGGGAGTATTTATGTATAAAAATATTTTAATACTTGGGCTTAGTGGTTCAGGTAAAACAACTGCATTGAAATTTTTAGAAGATAATGGATATAATGTTAGTTTAAATTACCCAATTAACTATTTATTAGAAATAAAAGAGGATACAAAAAGTGCTGTAGGAATATATGTTAAATCTAATGAAGAACTTGAAGTATTAAAAACTGTAATTAAGTCAAATAAATTTAGTGTAATATTCTTAGAAGCTAGTAGTGAAGAACTTGTTAAGAGATATGAGTTATTTAGAAAAACTCATCAATTTTTAAAAAATTCAGATTTAAAAAATTCTATAAATGCTGAAAAAGAATTTTTATCAATATTAAAAACCTATAATATTAATAAAATAGATACTACAGGATTAACACCAAAGATGTTATGCGAGGTACTAGAAAATACTTATTTATTAAAGAAAAAGATATTAATTTCTTCTTTTGGATATAAATATGGTATTCCCCAAGATGCTAATTATGTTTTTGATGTTAGATTTTTAGATAATCCATACTATTTAGAAAAATTAAAGTATAAGACAGGTAATGATAAAGAAGTAGCAGATTATGTCATGTCTTTTGATGAAAGTTTAGAATTATTTCAAAAAATATATGATTTTTTTGAATTTGTATTACCCATATATCTTAAAAATACAAAAAATAGTATACATATTGCCATTGGTTGTACAGGTGGTAAGCATAGATCTGTTACTTTAGTTAATAAATTATATGATAAATTAAAAAATACCTATGAGGTATATAAATTGCATAGGGAGATAAAATAATGTTTGATATAAAAAACATTCCAACAAATCCTGGTGTATATATTATGAAAGATATTAAAGATAAGGTAATATATGTAGGAAAGGCTAAAAATCTTAAAAATAGAGTTAGTTCATATTTTAAAAATCCTAAATCATCTATGAAAACTTTTGAACTTGTGAAACATATTAATGATATAGAATTTTTTTTATGTAATAGTGAGTTAGAAGCTTTAATTTTAGAAAATAATTTGATAAAAAAATACTTGCCTAAGTATAATATTTTATTAAAAGATAATAAGACTTATCCATATCTAAAAATAACAAATGAAAAAATTCCTCAAATAAGTGTGGTTAGAAGTAGAAAACATTTAGAAGAAAGTACGGAAGCTTATTATTTTGGTCCATATCCATTTAATATGAAAGAAATGATAAAGTTATTGCTTTATGCATTTGATATGCAATATTTTAATATAGATATGTATAATAAAAAAATTATAGGAAATAATTTAAGATACAATAATTTAAATAGAAACCTATATTTTGAAAATTTTGAAGATGAAAACAAATATATTGAAAATTCAAAAGCTATGATAAATTTTCTTAAAAATAAGGAAATGAGTATTATAGATAAATTACATAATCAAATGATAGAATGTTCTGATAATCTAGAATATGAAAAGGCTTTAGTTATTAGAAATAGAATAGAAAAATTAAATGCTTTAATAAAGACGCAATTAATAGAACATAGTCAAGAAGTTGATGAAGATGTATTTGTATTAACTAATATTGGTAATAATATATTTATTTGTATATTAAATATTAGAGATGGTAAAATTATTGGTAAAAATAATATTAGGGTTGATAATAAATATGAAGAGCAGGATATATTTGAAAGATTATTTTTATCATATTATGATAATAAGAAAATGCCTAAAAACATTATCATAGAAAATAAATATAAAAGTAAAATTGAAATGTTTGAAAAATATTTTTCTTCTGAAAAAAATAAAGTTGTTAAAATACATGCCCCAATAATAAAAAGTAGAAGATTAAGTTTACTTGAATTAGGTAAAAAGAATTTAAATTATTATCTTGATGAATATATGAGAACTGAAAGAGCTATATCTAAAGGTTTAATTGATTTAAAGAATGTTTTAAATCTTAAAAAATTACCTAAAGTTATAGAATGTTTTGATATATCTAATATACAAGGTAAAGATGCTGTTTCGGCTATGAGTGTTACAGTTAATGGTAAGGCAGATAATAAGAGATACAGACATTTTAGGATTACTGTAAAAGACACTCCTGATGATTTTATGATGATGAGGGAAACTCTTACAAGAAGATATTCAAAACTTGAAATTGATGAGTTACCTGATGTAATTTTAATTGATGGGGGTAAAGGGCAATTAGGAGTTGCAGTAGAAGTATTAAAAGAATTAGAAAAATTTGATTTTGTAGATATAATTAGCATTGCGAAAAAAGAAGAGTTGATTTTTAAAGCAGAAGAGAGCGAACCTTACAGATTTGATAAAAATGATGAGGCTTTAAAAATATTAATTAGAACTAGAGATGAAGTTCATAGATTTGGGATAACTTACCATAGAAAGTTAAGATCAAAAAGAAATATAAAATCAATTTTAGATGAAATAAGGGGAATAGGTCCAAAGAGAAAGAAGGAATTAATATTAAAATTTGGAAGTGTTAAAAATATTTTAGAAGCAAGTGAAAAAGAACTTTTAGATATACTTCCACTAAATGTGGTGCAGGAGATAAAAAAAATTTAGAAGTTTTTGCATTTTGATATTTTATGTTGTATAATATAACGGTATGTAAAAAACAAATAGGAGGAAGCAATGAGTAATTATATTTTGGAAATGCATAATATAAGGAAAGAGTTCTTCGGTGGTAAAATCATAGCAAATGATGATATTACACTTAAGATACAAACTGGAGAAATTCATGCTATCGTCGGTGAAAATGGAGCTGGAAAATCAACATTAATGAAAATTTTAAATGGATTATATGATCCAACATCAGGTAAAATTTTTTATAAGGGAAACGAAGTTACTATAGATACACCAACTGAAGCTGCAAGACTTGGAATAGGAATGGTTTATCAGCATTTTATGTTAGTTGAAACATTAACTGTTGCTGAAAATATGGTTTTAGGATTTGAACCAGCAAAAAACAAGGTATTTTTTGATTTAGAAACAGCAAGAAAAAAAGTTATAGAAGTTTCTGAAAAATATGGTTTAAATATAGATCCAGATGCAAAAGTAGGAGATTTATCTGTTGGGATACAACAAAGAATAGAAATTTTAAAAATTTTATTTAAAGGTGCAGAATTATTAATTTTTGACGAACCTAGTGCTGTTTTAACTCCACAAGAAGTTATAGAATTATATGGAATTATGCGTAACTTAATTAAAGAAGGAAAAACAATAATATTTATTACGCATAAATTACAAGAAGTATTAGATTTATCAGATAATATTACAGTTATACGTCGTGGAAAAGATGTGGGAAATTTAAAAACTAGTGATGCGACAAAAAAAGTAATAGCAAATATGATGGTAGGAAGAGAAGTTTTATTTGATATTAAAAAAGAGGAAGTTAAAATTGGTGAACCTTTAGTTAAAGTAGAAAATATTGTTGCTTTAAATGATCTAGGTTCAAAAAAGGTAAAAGGTATATCTTTTGAAATCAGAGAAGGTGAAGTACTTGGTATAGCAGGAGTTGAAGGTAATGGTCAAACTGAGCTTATAGAAGTATTAGCTGGACTTAGAAAAGCACAAGAAGGTTCATATACTATTGATGGGGTAGAATTACTTAATAGTAGTCCTAGAAGTATTAGGTTATCTGGACTTTCACATGTACCTGAAGATAGACATAAAAGAGCTACTATAGATGAGTTTACAGTAAATGAAAATTTAATCTTAGGAGATATGGATAAATACGTAAATAAAGGTATAATAAACTTTAATAAAGTTCTTAAAAATACTAAGCAAATGATAGAAAAATATGATATAAGACCAGTTGATGGAACTGTAATATATGGTGGATTATCTGGTGGAAATCAGCAAAAAGTTGTTATAGCTAGAGAATTAGAAAAAGAAAATAAATTTATTATAGCATCTCAACCTACAAGAGGAGTAGACATAGGTGCTATAGAAATGATACACAATACTATATTACATGAAAGAACTAAGGGTAAAGCTATACTTGTTGTATCGGCTGAACTTACAGAAGTTATGACATTAAGTGATAGGATAGCTGTTATGTATTCTGGTAAAATAGTTGGGTTGTTAGATAGAAAAGATGCAACTATGGAAAAATTAGGAATATTAATGGCAGGAGGTAAATTAGATGAGTAAATTCAAAAAAACGTTTTATAATATTTTACCATCATTATTAGCTGTAATGATAGCGTTATTTGCTGGAGCTTTAATAATGATGTCAAGAGGAGTTAATCCTATTGAAGCTTATGCTGCAATGTTTAAAAGTTCTCTTTATCAATCATCTCCTAAGTTTCCATTTAATGGTCTTGCTAAAACATTAGTTTTTGCTACGCCACTAATGTTTTCAGCTATAGCTGTAATGATAGCTTTTAAAGCAGGATTATTTAACATAGGAGTACAAGGTCAGTTAGTAGCTGGAGGATTAGGAGCAGTAATTTCAGGGACATTTATTACTAAATATTTAGATAGTTTTGGTATTTTAAATATATTAATATGTTTATTCTTTGCTGCATTATTTGGGTTTTTATGGGCATCTCTTGCTGGATTTTTAAAATCAAGATATAACATACATGAAGTAATTAGTACTATAATGTTAAACTATGTTATGATTAATTTACAAAGATATTTAATAAATCCATCAAATGGACCTTTAAAAGATCCAACTACAAATAATAATATTACTGAAAAAGTATTTGAAGCATCAAGATTACCATTGTTCTTCTATGAGCAAACTAAGCAAAATTTAAATCTTGGATTTGTTATAATATTAGTATTAATTATAGTTTCATATTTCTTCTTTGAAAAAACAAGATTAGGATATGAGATTAAAGCAGTAGGATTTAATCCAACTTCTTCTGAAAATGCAGGTATTAATCCTAAATTGGTAGCATTTATAGCTATGGGTCTTGCAGGAGCTGTTGCAGGACTTGGTGGAGCTGAAAGAGTTTTAGGTGGTGCTGCTGAATATAGATATACAGATTTTATTATGGGTGATTATGGATTTACTGGTCTTGCTATAGCATTATTAGGTAAAAATAATCCTATAGGAATATTCTTTGCAGCTATATTTTATGCTTCACTTGAAATTGGTGGACAAACTTTACAAAGACAATTTAATATAGATAAAGAAATAGTATTTATTATTCAAGCATTGATAATTATATTAGTTGCTGCTGAGAACTTATTTAAGTATCTTTTAAATAGGAGAAAGGGGAAATAAATGGAAGCACTAAAAATAATATTAATACAAACAATTAAGGTTGCTCCTCCAGTTTTAATTACTGCAGTTGGAGCTTGTCTATCAGAGTTATCTGGAGTTACAAATATTGGACTTGAAGGTATGATGTTAACAGGTGCATTTACTGCAGCAGTAGTAAATTATTTCACAGGAAATCCATATTTAGGGATAATATGTGGTATGACAGTTGGAGCTTTAATGTCATTAATTCATGCTGTTATAAGTATACATTTAAAAGGTGAGCAAATTATAAGTGGGGTTGCTATTAACTTATTTGCAGTTGCTGTAACTTCATATTTGGTTAAAGTAATCTTTAAAGCTTCTGGATCTACTCCAGCAGCGTCTACTCATCCTAATAACTTTTTAGTAATTTGTTTAATTTATATCTTAGCGATATCTTCATATTTTTTAGTATATAAAACTATATTTGGATTAAGATTAAGAGCGGTTGGGGAACACCCATTAGCAGCTGATACAGTTGGTATTAACGTATATAAATATAGATATATAGGAGTTTTACTTTCGGGTGTATATGCAGGATTAGGGGGAGCATATATGACTACAGTAATACTTTCAAACTTTACAAATAATATGTCAGCTGGTCGTGGATTTATGGCATTAGCTGCAATGATATTTGGTAGATGGAATCCATTAGGTGCAATACTTGCCAGTATATTATTTGCATTCGGGCAAGCTGTTTCAGACTTTACAAAAGCAAGTGGTGGAAGTGTACCACAAGAGTTTTTAGCTATGATACCATATCTTTTAACTTTAATAGCTTTAGTAATGTTTGGACGTAAATCAAGAGCACCTAAAGCAAGTGGAAAACCTTACGAAAAATAGGAAATATTACAAAGATTTTCTTTTGAAAATTTTAAAATGTTAGTATTGCTTTTTAAATAAAAAAAGGGTATAATCAGATATAACAAATATTTAGGAGGAATTTTAAATGAAAAGATTATTTGGAATTTTTACAGTTTTATTAACTTTCATTTTTGTTCTATCATGTGGAGCAAAAACTGAAAAATCTTCTGCAGATCAACCAGTTAAAAAAATAGCTATTGTTTATTCAACAGGTGGAAAAGGAGACAAATCATTTAATGATTCATCATTTAGAGGAATGCAAAAAGCTAAGGCAGAGTTAGGTATAGAATTTTCAGAATACGAACCTAAAGATCCGTCAGTAGAAGCTAAAAACCAATTAACTGAATATGCTCAAACAGGAGAATATGAATTAATAATTGGTGTAGGATACACTATGAAAGAATCAGTAGAAGCAGTTGCTGCTGAATATCCTGATCAAAAATTTGCTTTAATAGATGATGTTATTGAAGGGAAAGACAACGTTGCTTCATTAATGTTTAGAGAACAAGAAGGAGCATTCTTAACAGGTGCTTTAGCAGCTATGATGACAAAAACTAATGTTTTAGGATTTGTAGGAGCAGTAGAAGCTCCAGTTATTCATAGATTTGCTACAGGATTCATTCAAGGAGCAAGACACGTTAATCCAAGTATAACAATATTATCAGCTTATGTAAATGGATCTAATCCTTTCAATGATCCAGTTGCTGGAAAACAATTAGCAGAAAGCTTAATAGCTCAAAACACTGATATAGTTATGCATGCAGCAGGAGCTACTGGAGCAGGAGTATTTAAAGCAGCACAAGAAAAAGGTGTATACGCTATAGGAGTTGACTCTAATCAAGATGCTGAAGCTCCTGGAATAATTTTAACTTCAATGGTTAAAAACGTTGATGTAGCAGTATTCAAAACTATTAAAGCTGTTCTTGAAGGAAACTTCAAACCAGGTGTTCAATACTTTGGTATAGCTGAAGATGGAGTTGGAATTACTGAATTAGAATTCACTAAAGATGTAATTGGACAAGAAATAATAGATAGATTAGCAGCTTTAAATAATGAAATTAAAGAAGGTAAAATTAAAGTTGCTGAAAATGGTCCTTTAAAATAAGGATAGATAAAATCAGGACTCAAGTCCTGATTTTTTTTCAAATAATGCATATTGACAAATTAATAAAATAAAGGTAAAATTATGTAGAAATAATAAAATAAATATTATTAATATACTTAGTTGCAATAAATTCAACCTAAGAGAAAAAAACAGGAATTTTTTCCTGTTTTTTTGTCCCAAAATTGATATACATGTAAATTAAGCGTATAATTTTAATTTATGAAAGGAAATGTTATGAGAATTGTTGATATTATTCAAAATAAAAGAGATGGTTTTGAATTAAGTACTGACGAAATAAAATTCATATTAAATGAATACATGCAAGAAAAAGTTCCTGAATATCAGATTGCATCATTTTTAATGGCAACATATTTTCAAGGAATGTCAGATAGAGAATTAGTTGATTTTACAATGGCTATGAGAGATTCTGGAGATGTTATTAAATTTCCAAAAATTGATAAATTTTTAGTTGATAAACATAGTACAGGTGGAGTAGGGGATAAAGTAACTGTTGTACTTGCACCAATACTTGCATCATTAGGTATGGCTACAGCTAAATTATCAGGAAAAGGATTAGGACATACTGGAGGAACTATAGATAAATTTGAATCTATAGAAGGTTTTAATTTTTCAAATACTAAAGAAGAATTATCTGAAATTGCTATGAAAACTGGAATAGGTTTAATGGGATCTAGTGATAAAATAGTTCCACTTGATAAAAAAATATATGCATTAAGAGATGTTACCGCTACTGTACCTTCAATACCGTTAATTGCAAGTAGTATAATGAGTAAGAAATTAGCTATACAAAATGATGTAATTATATTAGATGTTAAAGTTGGTGACGGTGCATTTATGAAAACAATCGAAATTGCAAGAGAACTTGCAAAAAGGATGGTTGCAATAGGTAAAGGTACTGATAGACAAGTTAAGGTAGTTTTATCTAATATGGATGAACCTCTGGGACATAACATTGGTAATGCATTAGAAATAATTGAAGGAATAGAAGCTTTAAAAGGAAATGTCTCTTCTGATTTAAAAGAAGTAGTATATACAATAGTTTCTCTTGCGTTAAAAGCTAAAGGAGATATTAAAGATATATCAGAAGGAAAAGAAATTATTGATAATATCATTAAAACTGGTAAGCCATTAGAATTATTCGCTAAATTTATTAAAGAAAGTGGAGGAAATCCAGAAATAATAAATGATTATAAATTACTTCCTACGGCTAAAAATTGTTTAGAAGTTAAATCAATATCTTCTGGAATAGTAACTAAAATAAAGACAGAAGAAATAGGTAAGGCAGCTATGGTTATAGGTGCAGGAAGAGAAACTAAAGAATCTATTATAGATCATGCTGTTGGAATTAGTATACTTAAAAAAGTAGGAGATAAAGTAGAAGAAGGGGAAGTAATTGCCAAAATTTATTATAACGATGAAAGTAAAGTAAATGTTTCAAAAGAGATGATACTTGAATCATATGTTATTGGAAATGAAAAATTAGAAGAAATAACACCAATATTAGATATTATAGAATAAAAATAGGAGGAATAATTATGTTAAATGTTGCAAAATATATTGATCATACAGTATTAAAAGCTACAACTAAATCATGCGAAATTAAAAAACTTTGTGAGGAAGCGAAAGAATATGGATTTTATTCTGTTTGTGTAAATGGGTGCTATGTTAAAGAAGCAAAAGAATTATTAGAAGGTAGCGAAGTTAAAATTGCAGCAGTAGTTGGATTCCCATTAGGAGCAATGACTAAAGCCGCTAAAGTTTTTGAAGCTAAAGAAGCTATTTCAAATGGAGCAAGTGAAATAGATATGGTAATTAATATTGGTAAATTACTAGAAGGAGATGCTAAATACGTAGAAGATGAAATTCGTTCTATTAAAGAAGCTATAGGAGATAATGTATTAAAAGTAATAATTGAAACTTGTTACCTAAATGATGAACAAAAAATTTTAGCTTGTGAATTATCATTAAACGCTAAGGCAGATTTTGTTAAAACATCAACTGGATTTGGGACAGGAGGTGCTACATTCGAGGATGTAATTTTAATGAAAAAAGTTGTAGGTGACAGAGCCGAAGTTAAAGCAAGTGGAGGAGTTAAGAGCTTAGAAACTGCTGAAAAATATATTGAAATAGGAGCTACACGTTTAGGTACAAGTTCAGGAATTGAAATTTTAACAGGAGCTAAAGTAGATCCAACAAAATATTAACATGAGGAGTGATGGTACCATGTCAACAGCACACATAGAAGCTAAAAAAGGAGATATAGCAGAAACTATATTATTACCTGGAGATCCATTAAGAGCAAAATATATAGCTGAAACATTTTTAGAAGATGTAGTTAAATATAATGATGTAAGAGGAATGCTTGGATTTACTGGGATATATAAGGGAAAGAGAATATCTGTACAAGGAACTGGTATGGGAGTGCCTTCAATAGGAATATATGTACACGAATTAATAAATGAATTTGGAGTAAAAAATTTAATAAGAATCGGAACAGCTGGATCAACTAATGAAGATGTAAAAATTAGAGATGTAATTGTAGCTTTAGCAGCTTCTACAGATTCAGCGATTAATAAATTAAGATTTAAAGGAGCAGATTATGCACCTACTGTAAGTGCTAATTTATTATTTAAAGTATATGAAGTAGCTAAAGCAAAAGATATGAATTTAAAAGCTGGAAATGTTTTAACTAGTGATACTTTCTATTATGATGATGTAGATGAATGGAGAAAATGGGCTGAATTTGGTGTTTTATGTGTTGAAATGGAAACAGCTCAATTATATACTATAGCGGCTAAATTTAATGTAAATGCTTTAACTTTATTAACTATAAGCGATTCATTAATTACAGGAGAAAAAACTACAGCTGAAGAAAGACATAAAACTTTTAATGATATGATTACTTTAGCTTTAGATTCTGCAATTACATTTTAAGGAGTGATAATGAACAGGTATACTGAACAAGAAATTAAAGGATATATTGAAAAAGCTAATAATTTATTGGATAAATCTTACAGCCCTTATTCTAAATATAAGGTGGCATCTATTATGATAGATAGCGATGGAAATTTACATGAAGGTGTAAATGTTGAAAATGCATCTTATGGATTGACTGTATGTGCAGAAAGAAATGCTATAGCTTCAGCAGTTACTAAAGGAATGAAAAAAATTGATTTAATAGTAATTACTGGAGATGTAGAAAAACCAATTAGTCCTTGTGGAATGTGTAGACAGGTTATTAGAGAGTTTTCTAAAAAAGATACATTAATTGTACTTGCCTCATTAAGATCAAGTAAATATATTTTATGGACAGTTGAAGAAATGATACCTTATTCTTTTGGTCCAGAAGATTTAGATAAATAAAAATGCCTTAGGGCATTTTTTTAATACTTGATTTTATTAGGTTTGATATGTTAGAATAAGAGAAATAGCTAAAGAGAGGTAAAAATAGTGAAAGACTGGGAAGCAGGAATAGTAAAAAAGATCATTACAGAAGAACAATTAAAAGCAAGAATAGAAGAATTAGGTGAACAAATTACTAATGATTATAAAGATGATGATGCAGAGTTTATTGTTGTTGGTATATTAAAAGGTTCAATACTATTTATGGCAGATTTAATTAGAAAAATAAAATTACCTTTAAAGATAGATTTTATGGAAGTTTCTAGCTATGGAGATAATTTTGAAACTACTAAAGATGTTAAAATTATTAAAGATTTAGATTATTCAGTAAGAGGTAAAAATGTGTTAATAGTTGAAGATATTATAGATTCAGGATTAACTTTAAAGAAAGTTTTACAACTTATCGGAAAAAGAGGACCTAAAAATGTAATTTTATGTACTTTACTTGATAAGGTAACAAAAAGAGAAGTAGATATTGATATACAATATACAGGATTTGAAATACCTAATGAATTTGTTTTAGGTTATGGGTTAGATTTTATACAAGAATATAGAAATATTCCGTATATTGGAGTAATGGATTTAGAAAAATATGAAAAAGAAAAGAAATAGTGAAGAACATAAGCATAAGAAAAAATTTGGACAAAATTTTTTAGATGATAAAATATTGTTAGAAAAAATAAAAGAAGTAACTAATATTAATGTTAATGATAATATTATTGAAATTGGTCCAGGTATAGGTTTTCTAACATCAATGATACTAGAAAGTGGTGCTAAATTAAAGTCTTTTGAAATAGATAATGATCTAATACCGATTTTAAATAAAAAGTTTGGAAGTTATGAAAATTTTGAATTAATACATGTTGATTTTCTTTTATATAATCTTGAAAATATTATGGAAGAAGGTAAAGAATATAGGGTTATAGCTAATATTCCATATTATATTACTGCTCCAATAGTAAATAGGCTTTTAGAATTTAAAAATAATATTAAAGATATATATCTAATGGTTCAAAAAGAAGTTGGTGAAAGACTTAATTTTGAAAAAAACACAAGTAATAGGGGAGTATTTACTCATGTTGTAGGCTTTCATTCTAAAGTAGAGTATTTATTTACTGTAGAAAAAGAATTTTTTGATCCAGTTCCTAAGGTTGATTCAGCTTTTATTAGAATAAATATTGATAAAGAAGAGAAATATTCTAAATTAATTTCTTTTGAAAAATATTTAAAGTATGTTAAGGCTAGTTTTGTGTCTAAAAGAAAAAGTATTTCTAATAATTTAAAAGCTGTTGGTATATCAAAAGATATTACAGAAAAAGCATTGGAAATTATGGGTAAAAGTAAAAATAGTAGAGCTGAGGAACTATCAATAGAAGATTTTATAATTTTAATTAATATTATAGAAAAGGAATAAATATGCAAAGTTACGAGTATATTATTAGTACAGATAAGTACAATATTGATTTTATAAATAAAGTTGTAGAAGCTTATGAAGGTTTAGCTATAATAAGAACTCTTGATAGGAAAGAGGGATTAATAAAACTATTAACTAATACTTATTTTATAAATGATGTTAATTTATTAATTGATAAATTTAGAAAAAATGGTGTAGAGATGACAATACTTGAAGAAAGAATATGGAAAGGAGAATTATAATGCAAGATTATTACCTAGAGTTAGTTAATTTTTGGTTAGAGAACTTAACAGGTTCAAGGGGAAATTATGATATTACTATTCAGGTTAAAGAAAAAAATTATTATATAGATATATTTGCAAATAAGAATGAAATAGGTAAAATTATAGGTAAAAATGGTAAGATAATTACTAGTTTAAGAAACCTTGTAGGTTCTATTGCTAACAAGAATAAAGATAATGTTACTTTAAAAATAAGTGAGAAAATAATATAGTTAAAAAGTCTAGTAAAATAGGCTTTTTTAGTTTGTAAAACAATATAAACTGTGGTATAATTTTTATATAAAATATATTGTGCAAGGGAGTTTTTATTATGGAAAATAAGATTACAAAAGGACTATATCCAGAATTAGTATTTGAATTTTTTGAAAAAATTTCTGAAATACCAAGAGGTTCAGGTAAAGAAAAACAAATTAGTGATTGGTTAGTTAATTTTGCTAAAGAAAGAAATCTTGAAGTACATCAAGATAAATATCATAATGTAATAATAAAGAAAAATGCAACATCAGGATATGAAAAATATCTTCCTTTAATTATACAGGGTCATATAGATATGGTTTGGGAAAAAAATAAAGATGTTAATTTTGATTTTGAAACACAGGGTATTAAATTAAAAATAGAAGATGGATTTTTAAAAGCAGATGGAACTACCCTTGGTGCAGACAATGGAATAGCTGTAGCTATGGCACTTGCATTATTAGATTCTAAAGATATAGAACATCCAGCTTTAGAAATACTTTTAACTTCAGATGAAGAAGTTAATATGAGTGGAGCTGAAAATGTTGATATAACGAGATTAAAAGCTAAAAAAATGATTAATCTTGATACAGAAGAAGTAGGTGCTATTTATGTAAGTAGTGCTGGAGGAGCAAGTATTAAACTAACAACTGAAGTTGATAATTTCAAGTTAGAATCAGATGATAATATATATGTATTAGAAATTTTAGGATTAAAAGGTGGACATTCTGGAGCAGAAATACATTTAAAATTGGGTAATTCAATTAAAATATTAATGGAAGCTTTAAAACATCTTGAATTGAAATTAAACTATGAATTAATAATGTTTGATGGTGGTAATAAAGATAATGCTATACCTAGAGAAGCAGTCGCATATATTTCAACGAAGGCTTCAAAAGAAGAAATTTCTGAATTAATGGATAAATTTATTGATGTTAAAGTTGAGGAATATAAGGAGGAGGAAAGCAATTTAAGATACGAATTAAATTATATAACAGATAAAACACTAAGAAAAATATCTGAAAGAGAAACTAAAAAACTTGTAGCATTATACAATGAATTTCCTCATGGTGTAAGAACTATGAGTAAAAATATAGAAGGTTTAGTTCAAACTTCATTAAATTGTGGAGTATTAAAAACAGAAACAATAGGAGATAAGACAATTTTTAGAGTAAATTCATTATTAAGAAGTTCGGATATAAAAGAATTAGATGAATTACAAGAATTTTTAATCGATTTAGGTAAAAAATATGAAACTTATGGTGAAAAAGTTCCTTCTTTCTACCCATGGGAATATAAAGAAAATTCAACTTTAAGAGAATTAGCTACTAAAGTATTTAAAAATAAATATGGAAAAGACATTGAAATTAAAGCAATACATGCAGGTCTTGAATGTGGTTTATTTACGGAAAAAATAAAAGATTTAGATGTAATTTCATTTGGACCTAATATATTTGGTGCTCATACTCCTGATGAAAAAATGGAGATAGAAAGTGTAGCTCTAACATGGGATTATTTATTACAAATTTTAAGAGAATATAATTTAGTTGATTAAGTATGAAAAAATTAAAAATTGATGAAATCGTTGTTGTTGAAGGAAGAGATGATGTAACTAGATTATCTCAAGTAATAGATGCAACAATAGTGCAATTAAATGGAAGTACAGGACTTAGTAGAGAAAAAATATCATATATTAATGAATTGTCAAAGAGAAAAGGTATTTTACTTTTTACTGATCCTGACTTCACTGGAAAAAAAATTAGAGAAAAAATAAATAAAAATGTTGAAGGTAAAGTTGTTAACATATATGTTTCCAGGGAAGAAGCTACAAAAAATGGGGATATAGGAGTTGAAAACATTGATGATGAGAAAATATATAATATATTTAATGAGTATTTATCGACTAAATTAGTAATTGATGATAATAATGAAAAATATGTATATGATATAAATAAATTACTTGAAAATGGGTTGATAGGAGATAGATTATCTAAGTTAAAAAGAGAAATTCTAGGAGACATATTAAAAATAGGTTATTATAACTCTAAAGGTCTATTATCTATGTTAAATTGTATGAATATACCATATGTTGATTTTGATAATGCAATACTTATGATGAATAAAAAAATAGATAAAAAGGAAAAAGTAGGAATTATTTTTGGTAAATTTATTCCAATGCATATGGGACATGTTAATTTTATTAAATATGCTTCAAATGAAGTAGAAAAATTACATGTATTGTTATGTGTTGAAAAAGACAGAGATTTTAATTTGTTGATTAATTCAAGTTTACCAAAGATTTTGACTGAAAATGATAGATTCTATTATTTAAAAAAAGAAGTAGAAATGCTCCCTAATGTTGAGGTTCATATATTAAGAGAAGAGGGAATAGAATATTATCCTAATGGTTGGAAAGAGTGGACAGATAGGGTTGTTAAACTACTTAAAGAGAATAATATTAAAATTAATACAGTTTTTACAAATGAGTTAGAGGATAAAATAAATTATGAAAAATATTTTGTAGATAATGAAGTATTTTCAAAAGAATTAGATGTTCATTTAACAGATCCTGAAAGATTTGAATACAATGTTTCAGCTACAAAGATAAGAAGAGATTTTGAAAAATATAAAGTATATTTACCTAAGTCATTACAAGATTTTTTCAGAAGATAAAAAGTTATAAAAAAAATTGACAAATATAATGTATTATGATAGAATTAGAAAGCTGATATAAAATCAGTATCTGTATTACCAATACAAATTTTTATATTGGGAGGAATGAAAATGAGAGTACAAGTTATTTTAGAATGCACTGAAACAAAGTTAAGACATTATGTTACAACTAAGAACAAAAAAACTCATCCTGAAAGAATTGAGTTAAGAAAATACAACCCAGTGTTGAAAAGATATTCTCTATATAGAGAAGTAAAATAATCATTTAAAATAGGCCAGTAGTTCAATGGTAGAGCGTCGGTCTCCAAAACCGAATGTTGTAGGTTCGAGTCCTATCTGGCCTGCCATTTTAAGAATGTGGAGTTAATATATGAAAAAAGAGAAAATGAATTTATTTAATCAAATAATAGCTGAGTATAAGCAAGTACAATGGCCAAATAAGGCTGAAGTGTTTCAAGTTACTATAGTAGTATTATTAATAACTTTATTTGTTTCTTTGATGATATTAATATTTGATTTTGGCTTTACAACATTTATGTATAGATTTTCAAGTATTGTAAAATCGGTATTTAATTAGGGAGCTGAAGATTAATGATAATAGAAAATAAAGAATATGTTAAAAAATGGTATATAATTCATACTTATTCAGGATACGAAAAAAAAGTAAAAACTGATTTAGAAAAAAGAATTATGTCAGAGGATTTAACTGATAAAGTTTTTAGGATATTAGTACCTGAAGAAAAAGTATTTGAAGAGAAAAAAGGTAAAATGGTACCAGTGTTTAGAAAAATATTCCCTAGCTATGTACTAGTTGAAATGTTAGCATTTAGAGATGTTACAGAAGACTCAGTAAGCTATAGAGTAGACAGTAGAGCATGGTATATAATACGTAATACTAATGGTGTTACAGGTTTTGTTGGTGTTGGTTCTGATCCATTGCCAATGGATGAAAAAGAAGTTGAAGATATATTCAGTAAGATGAGTAATGAAGACTTCCAAGAAAGATCTAACTATGAAGTTGGAGATTATGTAAAAACTTTAGATGGAATAGAAGGAACAGTTGAGCATATAGATTATATCGCTAAACAAGTTAAAATAGTAATTCAAGTAGGAAGCAGACCTACAACATTAACTTTAGGATTAAATGAAGTTACTAAATTTTAGAATTATATAGTAATAAAAGTGGGAGATTTAATATTCAGTTACCACAAAGGAGGAAAATAAAAAATGGCTAAAAACAATAAAGAAGTCGTGGATAAAGTAAAATTACAATTAAGTGCTGGTAAAGCAAACCCTGCACCACCAGTTGGGTCAGCATTAGGACCAAAAGGGATTAATATTCCTGAGTTTTGTAAACAATTTAATGCACAAACACAAGATAAACCTGGGTTTATAATTCCAGTAGAAATTTCAATCTATGCAGATAGAAGTTTTAGTTTCGTATTAAAAACACCACCTGCATCAGATTTATTAAAAAAGGCTGCAAAAGTTGAAAAAGGAGCACAAAATTCTGTTAAAGATGTAGCTGGAAAAATTTCAAAAGCTCAATTACAAGAAATTGCTGAAACTAAAATGCCTGATTTAAATGCTGCAACTGTAGAAGCAGCTATGAATATTATTGCTGGAACAGCAAGAAGTATGGGAATTAAAATAGAAGACTAATAATATGAAATTAAGTGGGAGATAAAAATTTCAATTACCACAGAGGAGGAAAAAATAATGTCAAAAAAAGGGAAAAGATATAATGAAATTTCTCAAAAAGTAGATAAATTAAAAATCTACACACCAGAAGAAGCTTTAGAATTAGTGTTTGATACAAAAAGTGCTAAATTTATAGAAACAGTTGAGTTAGCTATTAGATTAGGAGTAGATCCAAGACATGCTGATCAACAAGTTAGAGGTACAGTTATTTTACCTCATGGAACTGGAAAAATAGTTAAAATTTTAGTAATAACTTCAGGAGAAAATATTGATAAAGCATTAGCAGCAGGAGCAGATTTTGCTGGAGATGAAGAATATATTAATAAAATTTCTGCTGGATGGATGGATTTTGATTTAGTTATAGCAACTCCAGACATGATGCCTAAATTAGGAAAATTAGGAAGAATTTTAGGAACTAAAGGATTAATGCCTAATCCTAAATCAGGAACTGTTACAACTAATGTTGCTCAAACAGTTGAAGAATTTAAAAAAGGTAAAGTTGCATTTAAAGTTGATAAATTAGGATCAATTCATTTACCTATAGGAAAAGTAAATTTTGAAAAAGAACAAATAATTGAAAACTTTAAAGTTGCTTTAAGTCAAATTATTAAATTAAAACCTGCAGCTTCAAAAGGACAATATTTAAGAACAATTGCTATCTCATTAACTATGGGACCTGGAGTTAAAATTGATCCATTATTAGCAGCTGGATTTTCAAACAAATAATATAAAAATATAAAAATAAGAGAATTTCTAATATGAAATTCTCTTTTTTAATTTATTTTTTCTGAAATAAATATTCTTTACTTTCATTATATTCTATTTCTATACCATATTTAATAAAATGTTCGTCAATTATTGAATATATTAATGGATCAACTGTGGTTGTTATTTTACTACCATCTAAATTTTTTATTTGAAGACAACTAGTACCACAAGCATCTTTTAATGATAACCTATATCCATATTCAAATAATAATTTATTAGCTTCAATTATGTGATCAAATATTATTGCCATTATTTAGTACCGAAGATTCTATCTCCAGCATCTCCTAATCCTGGATAAATATATTTATTTTCATTTAATCCCTTATCTATTGAAGCAATGTATAAATCAACATCATCATGCTTATCTTTTATAGCTAATATTCCTTCTGGTGCTGCTATAATTGATAATATAGAAATATTTTTAACACCTAATGATTTTAAATAGTCTATAGTGTAAATTATAGAACCACCTGTTGCAAGCATAGGATCAACAATTAATACTTTACTTTCAACAACATTAGAAGGCATTTTAGCGTAATAATATACAGGTTCAAAAGTTTCTTCATTTCTATAAACCCCTAAATGTCCAACTTTTGCATTAGGTATATGTGCAAGTAATGCATCAACCATACCTAATCCAGCTCTTAATATAGGAACTATAGTTACTGGTTCATCTAATACTTGAGTGATTGTTTCTTGTATAGGTGTTTTAACTGTAATATTTTTTAATTTTAAATCTTTTGTAGCTTCATAAACCATTAATGATGCAATTTCATTTAAACTTTCTCTAAATAATTTTGTATCAGTTTCGATGTTTCTTAAAATTGACAATTTGTGGCTTATAAGTGGGTGTTTGTATTCAAAAATTGCCATAATATTCCTCCTATATTTTTGTGATTTTAAAAAAACAGAATTACTAAAAGAGTAATTCTGCACTATATTATAAATTGTATTTTTTCTTAAATTTATCAACTCTTCCAGTTTCGTCAACAAATTTGAACTTACCTGTATAAAACGGGTGAGAAGTTGAACTTATTGCAACTTTAATTACTGGATATTCTTGTCCTTCAAATTCAACAGTTTCTTTAGTCATTTTAGTAGATTTTCCTAAAAATCTTTCACCATTACTTGTATCTTCAAAAACAACTAATCTGTATTCTGGGTGTATACCTTTTTTCATGTTACGGACTCCTTTCATAAAATTTATATAATTTATGAATATATTATAACACTTATATTTGTGTATAAATATACAAATGAGTAACTTATGCGTTTAAAGATTGAACTTTAGTTGCTAATCTTGATTTTGTTCTTGAAGCAGTATTTTTCTTTAATACACCTTTTGTCACTGCTTTATCAAGCTCTTTATAAGCTACAGATAATGCTGCCTTAGCATCATCAATATTTTTAGAATCTATTGCTACTAAAACTTTTTTAACAAAAGTTTTTACTCTACTTGTGATTGCTTGATTTCTTAATCTATTTCTTTCACCAATAATGATTCTTTTTTTAGATGATTTAGTATGTGCCATTCTGTTTTCCTCCTTTATACACAATTTAACAAATTATTTTAACATTTTTAGTAGTTAAAATCAAGTCTTTTTTTATTAAAATATATTTGATATAATTTTATTAGGTGAAAATATGATAGAAAAAATATATGATATATTATATTCAGATTATAATTTTGAAAAAAGAGAAAATCAAATTAATATGTCTAATATAATAAAAAAAGGTATTGATAATGATGCTCCAGTATTAATTGAAGCTGAAACAGGTTCTGGTAAAACTTTAGGATATTTAATACCTACAATAGATTTTGCATTAAAAGAAAATAAGAAAATTGTAATTTCTACTAATACTTTAAATCTTCAAGATCAAATCTTAAATAAAGAGTTACCACTTTTGAAAAAAATTTTTGGATCCAAAATGAAATACACTTTAATTAAAGGGAGAAATAACTATGTGTGTAAAAGAAAACTACAAAATTTAGTTATGAAGTCTGATGATAAAAAATATATTGATTTAATAAATGCAGTAAAGAATTCTTTAACTGGAGATAGAAGTGATATTAAATACAAGATAAGTAATGATTTATGGAATGAAATAAAATCTGATAAGGATAGTACGTTTGCTACAAAATGTCCGTATTATAAATCTTGTTATTTTTATTCTTCAAGAAGTAAGAATGAATACTACAATATTTTTATAGTTAATCATCATATTTTATTACTTGATCACATTATTAAACAAAATAATAATGCAGGACTTATACCGAAATATGATTTAGTAGTTATTGATGAAGCTCATAATCTTGAAAATGTTATAAGAAAATATTTTTCTATGACCTTTAATTTTAAGGAAGTATTTAAAAATATAGGAAAGCTATATTCAAATAATGCTAAAGATATAGAAAATGCAGGTTTGATTGCTAAAATTATAATAAATATTTCTGAAAAATCTAATGATTTTTTAGTTGATGAATTAAAAGAAATATTTTTCTTAAATATAGATAATATATACTATTCTTTAGTTGAACTAAGAAAAAAAATAGTTGAAAGATATACTAATTTAAATCAAATTGGAATATTAACTAAGGATATATATAATTTGAATGTTGAAAATATATTAGAAAAAGTGTTTAGCAGTAATTTAATTTTGAAAAAAGAGGTATATAGATTAATTAATTTTTTGGAAGAAAGAGATGATTTAGACGTTGATAATCTTAGATTATTGTTATCAAATGCCTATAATAATCTGGAAGAGCATTTAAATACTTTGCAGGAAATATTTAAATTAGATTATTCAAAGTATATATATTGGATTAATTTAGATACGGATAATGTATTTCCAATTATTAATGCTACACCTTATATGATTTCTGAAGAATTTGGTTATAATTTTATAGAAAAATTAAGGAAAGTAATATTACTTTCAGCTACTTTAACTGTAGGAGGTAATTTTAATTATATAAAGAAAAGTTTAGGATTAAAGGATTTAATAGAGGAGAATATACCATCAGAATTTGATTATGCAAGTAATATGAATATATATTTGCCTGATGATTTACCATTACCTAGTGAAAATAACTTTAATGAAAATGTTACAAAATTTATTCTTGATTATGCTGAAAAGAATAATGGTAAATGCTTTGTTTTATTTACATCATATAAAGATTTGAAATTTGTAAGTAATTATCTTAATAAACATAGTGATGTATTAAATGTTTTAACCCAGGGTGAATATGAGATAATGGAATTGATAAGAATGTTTAGAGAAAAAGAAAATTCTATTTTACTTGGTACATATAGTTTTTGGGAAGGTGTAGATGTTCAAGGAGAGGCACTTAGTAATGTAATAATATTTAAATTACCATTTCAAGTTCCTGATGATCCTATTGTTAGTAGTATTTGTGATAGATTAAATGAGCTAAATCCAAATAGTGCATTTAGAGAATTTCAATTACCATATGCTGTTCTTAAAATGAAGCAAGGTGTGGGAAGATTAATAAGATCTAAAGAGGATAGAGGTAATATTATTATTCTAGATAAAAGAATACATAAAAAGAACTATGGTAAAATTATTTTAAAATCTCTACCTAAAGGAAATGTAGAAATACTAAATACAGAGGAGATACTCTTAAAATAGATTTTAAATAAAATTTATGGTATAATGTATCAATATAATAGGAGTTGAGGTAGATAATGAAAATTAGTTTTTTAGGAAAGATATTACAAATAAATATAGTTAACGATAAAATGGAACAAAAAGAGTCTATTTTAAAAAAACTTTTTAAACAAAATGTTCATAGAAGAATAATAATGTATATTTTTACAGTTTCTATATTCTTCATTTTTATGTTGATAAATAATAATTCAAACAATTATGCTATAGGAACTATAGCTAAAAAAGATGTTATTGCACATAAGGATGTAAGTTATAGTAAGGATATACTTGATGATGAATTAAAAAGAAAAATCAAACAAAATACAACACCTGAGTATGATGAAATAAAAAATGTTGCTAAAAATCAACTAGATAGATTAGATCAATTTTTACAGAATGTAAATCAAATTGATTTAAATAAAGATAATGAAATATTGAAATTTATAAAAACAAATAATTTAAGATTGAATATAAATGATGTAAGAACTATAGGTATTAGTAAAAGTGTAAAATATTATTTATTCTTATCTAATGTTTTAGAAGAAATATATAAAAATGGTGTAGTACATAAGTCAGATTTTAATAAAATACTTGCAGAGAAACAAATAGTTTTAACGAATGAAGAAAAAAAAATATTATTAAACTTCATAGAACCTAATTTAGAAATTAATAAGTTTAAGACATTAGCTAAAATAGAAAAAAATATGGAAAGTTTAAAGAATAATGTTGTTGTAGTTGAAAAAGGAGATATTGTATTAAAAGAAGGAACAGTTATTACTGATTCGATTTATGATAAATTGAAAAATTTAGGTTATGTTTACAAAAGTGATGGGGTATATAGAATAGTAGGTGAAATAATATTATTTGTAATATTATCAGGTATATTCTTTAATTATTCTGTTAAATATTTAAAAGAAGATTTTGTATCAAAATCATTCTATCCATTATTATTAACATTAATTTTTAGTAATAGTATTTATTTGATTTTGTATAATAATAACAATTTGAAGTATCTAGTTCCATATCTTTTAACGGCTATTATAGCAAGTGTTCTTGTTAAGAATTGGGTTTTTACTATATCACTTATAACATTTAATTATATATTTGTTTTAGAGGATTTAAAATGGATATTTGCAGTTATTTTTTTAAGTATATTAACAATATATATTAATAAGTCAGTAACAAGTAGAAATGAAATAGTTAAAAATAGTATATATATAGGAATGATACAGAGTTTGATTTCATTTTCTATAGGATTAATATCAAATATTAACTTAATACAAATTATACCTACTGTTATTTTATCGTTGGTATCTGGATTAATTATGGGTATAGTTTCTTTAGGATTACTACCATATTTTGAAAATACATTTAAAATACTTACTGATATTAAATTACTGGAATTATCTAATTTTTCTAATCCATTACTGAAAAATTTATTACTTACAGCACCTGGGACATTTCACCATAGTTTAATGGTTGGTGCTCTTTCAGAAGCAGGGGCAGAGGCGGTAGATGCCAATCCAATATTATGTAGAGTTGCTGCATATTATCATGATATAGGTAAGATGAAAAGACCAGAATATTTTGTTGAAAATCAATATGGTATAGAAAACCCACATAATAATTTAAAACCTACACTTAGTGCATTGATTATTATATCACATGTTAAAGATGGTTATATATTAGGAAAGAAATATAATTTACCGGATGAAATATTAAATGTTATTTTATCTCATCATGGAAATACTTTAGTACAGTATTTCTATTATAAAGCATTAGAAAATAAAGAAACAGTTATTGAAAGTGACTTTAGATATGAAGGACCAAAACCTACTACTAAAGAATCAGGTATAGTTATGCTAGCTGATACTATAGAAGCTGCTGTAAGAGCAAATGCTGATAAAAGTGCAGAAAATGTTGAGAAAATAGTAAGGTATTTAATTAAGTCAAAAGTTGAAGATGGACAACTTTCAGAATGCGATATGACTATGAATGAAATTGAAAAGGTTACAAAGGCATTTTTAAATATTATTCGTGGAATATATCATGAAAGAATACAATATAAGAGAGGAAATTAATATGTTAAATTTAGATATCAGTGTTCAAGATATATGTGATAAAGAATATATTAATGAAGATAAAATATTAGAGTTTACAGAATTTGTAATTAAAGGAGAAAGAGAAGATTATTTAGATAGAGAATTATATATATCTTTACTATTAACTGATAATAAAAATATACAAGAAATTAATAGAGAATATAGAGATAAAGATACCCCTACAGATGTTATTTCATTTGCATATAATGAAACTGAAAATTTTGGAGGAGTAGAAGTAATAGGTGATATAGTAATTTCACTTGATAGAGTTGAAGAGCAATGTAAAGAATATAACCATAGTGTAATTAGAGAATTTTATTATGTTTTAGTTCACGGATTATTACATATATTAGGTTATGATCATATTGAAGAAAATGATAAGAAGGTAATGAGAGAAAAAGAAGAATATTACCTATCTAAATTTAATTATACGAGGTAAATATGAAGCATATAAAAAATTCGCAAATTGATAGTTTTAATAATGCAATTAATGGAATATTACACGCTATTAAAAGTGAAATTCATATGAAAATACACATGTTTTTTGCGATTACGGTATTAATATTAAGTTTAATAATTGATATTAGTAAATTTGAAATTATGTTAATAATAATTATGATAACGTTAGTAATTTTTTCAGAAATGTTAAATACAGCCTTAGAAAAAATTGTAGATTTAGTTTCACCAGAATATAGTGAAGTAGCTAAAATTGTTAAAGATGTATCAGCAGGAGCAGTTTTAATAAATGCTATAGGTTCTGTTTGTGTAGGTTATTTAATTTTTTATGATAGGTTGATAGCATTGTATTTTAATGGCGATAATTTTTTTAAATTAGTTGGTAGAATAGGTAATGTTACTATGATAATTATAACATTGGTATCAATAGCTGTTATATTAATAAAATCATATTTAAGAAAAGGAACATCATTAGAAGGAGGAATGCCTAGTGGACATTCTTCTATTGCTTTTGCTATACTTGCTATTGTAATGTTTTTAACTAGTGATGCTAGAATTATTGTATTAGTTCTTTTAATGGCATTATTAGTTGCACAAAGTAGAGTAAAATCTAAAATACATACATTAAGTGAAGTTGTAGCAGGAGCTATTTTAGGTTTTAGTATTAGTTTTTTGATTTTAGAAATATTATATAGATTTGGAACTTTGATAAATTAAAGGAGAGAGAAAAAATGATTATTTTTGGACATAAAAATCCTGATACAGATGCTATCTGTTCAGCTATAGTTTATTCACATTTAAAAGGAGATTTAGGAATTAAAGCAGAAGCTAAAAGAATTGGTGAAATAAATGAAGAAACAAAGTTTGCGTTAAATTATTTTGGCATTGAAGCACCTGAGTTTATTGGCAATGTTGCAGGAGAATCTATTATACTTGTTGATCATAATGAAAGAACACAAACAGCAGATGGATTTGAAGAAGCTAAAGTTTTAGAAGTAATAGATCATCATAGAATTGCTAATTTTAATGTATCTGATCCACTATATATGAGAGTTGAACCTGTTGGATGTACTTCAACTATTTTATTTGATATGTATAAAGAAAATAATATTAAGCCATGTAAGAAAATGGCAGGTTTAATGTTAAGTGCAATAATTTCAGATACTTTATTATTTAAATCACCAACTTGTACTCCAAAAGATGTGGTGGCTGGTAAAGAACTTGCTAAAATTGCTGAACTTGATTTAAAAGAATATGGTTTAGAAATGTTAAAGGCTGGAACAAATTTATCTTCAAAAACAGAAGTTGAATTATTAAATATGGATATGAAAATGTTTAAGGTAGAAGGTATTAAGATGTCTATAGCACAAGTAAATTCAGTAAATGAAGCTGAAATGCTTGAAAGGAAAGAAAAATTATTAGTTGAAATGAAAAATTTAATTGAAAAAGAAAAAGCAACTTTTATGTTATTTGTTATTACAAATATTTTAACTAATGATTCAATTGGTTTAGTAGTTGGTAATAATTTAGATATAGTTGAAAAAGCATTTAATGAAAAAATAGATAACAATACTATAATATTGAAAAAAGTTGTTTCAAGAAAAAAACAAGTAGTTCCACCGTTAACAGAAGCAATTAAAAATAGATAAAATATTTACTTGAAAATTTTATTTTGCTATGTTATAATAGCTTTGAATTTATACTAAGGATATATATTTGCCTAATATATGCTTGGTTTAAATAATATGAATTTAGGAGGAAATAAAAATGGCAATGAAACCAAAATCACAAATTATTGCAGAATTTGGAAAAGATGAAAAAGATACAGGATCAGCTAATGTTCAAGTAGCAATTTTAACAGAAAGAATTTCACACTTAACAGAACACTTAAAAGTACATTTTAAAGATGTTCATTCAAGAGCAGGGTTATTGAAATTAGTTGGTAAAAGAAGAAGATTATTAAACTATATTAAAAATAGAAACTTAGATGAATATAGAGAATTAATTGAAAAATTAGGAATTAGAAAATAATAAAAAGGAACGTAATGTTCCTTTTTAAATTTAATATATGGAGTAATAATGAGAAAAGGATTGAATTTAACAGAAGGAAGTATAGGAGTTAATTTATTTAAATTGGCATTTCCAATTATTTTAACTTCATTAATGTCTATATTATATAATCTTACTGATATAAAATTTATAAGTTATTATCTTGGAGACGATGCAGTAAGTTCTGCAACAGCTGCAAGCTTTTATATAGGTTTAAGTTATTCTTTGTTATTTATAACAAAAAATGGAGTACAAATATATGTGGCACAGTCTATAGGTGCTAATAGAAAAAATTCAGCTAAAAGATATGCAAGAGTTTCATTAATTATTTCTGTTATTTTTTCAGTGTCATATGGATTAATTACATATATATTTGCAGAACAATTAATAAAAATGGTGGGAGTTAAAAGTCCACAGTATCTATACCCAGCTATTGATTTTTTGAGAATATCTTCATTTGGATTTATATTCTTATTTTTATCACAAAATTTATCAGCTATTATTAATGGACAAGGAGATACTTTGGGTCCTTTTATTTTTCTTTCATCAGGAGTAATATTAAATATATTTCTTGATTATCTATTTTTAGGAATATTTCCATTTGGAATAAAAGGAGCTGCAATAGCAACTATATTTTCTCAAGTAATATCAGTTATTTTATTATTTATGTATTTAAAGAGAAAAAATTCTGTGTTTAGAAATATGAAATTCTTTAAATTAGATGATATTAAATTTTATAGAAAGATAATAAAATTAGGATTACCTAGTGGTATAAGTCAAGCACTATTTACTTGCATTTCTATTATCATTGCCAAAATGATAGCAGATGTAGATGAAAGTATTTTAGGAGTACAAAGATTAGGAATACAATTTGAATCTTTTTCGTGGAACATTGCAGGAGGATTTGCAGCGGCAGTAGCAACATTTATAGGACATAATTATGGTGCAGGTAAATACGATAGAATTTTTAGAATATATAAGGTATCTATTATGAGTATTTCAGGATTCTGTCTAGTACTTACAGCTATATTTGTATTTTTTGCTAGACCACTTTATTCTATGTTCTTTATGGATGCTAGACTTATAGAAGAGGGTATTAAATATCTGACAATTATCGGATTAGCACAAGTTCCACAAGGGATAGAAATTATTACAACAGGAGCATTTAATGGTGTAGGAAAAACTAAAGAACCTAATATTATAGGTATAGTTGGAAGTAGTTTGAGAATACCCATAATTATGATTACATTACCTATATTTGGTTTATTATCAATTTGGTGGACTATACATTTTTCAATGCTATTTAAGGGAATAGTTTCTGTAATGGTATTTATTATTGCATGGAGAAAACAAATGGAGTATATGAAAATTACTTTAGAAATATAAAGAAAAATTTCTTAAATATATATCTTATAAAAAAACCTATTTAATAGGTTTTTTTATATTAAAAATATCACATAAAGTTGAATTTTGACAAAAAAGTCAGGGGGGGTGTATAATTTTAAAATAAGTATATGAAAATTTAATGTATAAATATAAAAAGGAATAAAGAGAAGGAATGAATAAAACACAGGAGTTAAGAAGACATTTAAAAAGTTCTTTAAAGGAAAAAGTAAGTATAAATGATAGAACAGTTATACGGTATATGATGTTAGGTTTTATAGGAGTAACAACAATATCTCATGGTGCATGGTTAGCAATAAATGATGGTACTGGGACTGTTGGAAAATCAGGCAGCTCTAGCAATGATGGGGAAAATAATAGTAAAAACAATATAATATTATCAAAATATGATAACGCATATAATACGGAACATTCAGTAATAATAGGTGCTGGAGGAAAAACATATGGTAAGGGGTTAGAAAATGTAGTAATAGGATTTAATGCAAAATCAGAAAATAAACAAAGTGTAGTAATAGGAGCTAATACAAAGTCAGATTTGCAAAATTCTGTAGTTCTTGGTTCTCATGCATATGTTTATCAAAATCATTTTAATACTAGTAATGGTGTAAGTAAAGATGATGGACAAGGAGTTTCTATAGGGAACTCTGTTTTTTCTACTGGACAAGCAACATCTGTAGGTAATAACACTTATGCTATAGGAAGATCTTCTATAGCAATAGGTAATGATGATGTATCTTCATATACTCAACCAGTTACAGATCATGATTATAAGGAATATTTTAAAAAACTTTATGAGAAAATAGATAAAAAAGGAGAAGTGTATGGTTATGTAAGCAATGGACAAGGAAAAACTGATGATAAAAAACATAAATACTCACCAACACTAGCCCAAGGACATGGATCAGTAGCCTATGCTCCAAATTCAGTAATACTAGGAATAAACTCACGTCTATGGGGAGATGGAGGAGACTCTATTATCATAGGAAATGATGCCCTTATAACTGATTTAAAAAAAGATGGTAAAGTAGTAGATGGTCATAATGGGAAATCAGTATTAGCATTAGGAAATAAAACGAATGCAACATTAGATAACTCAGTAGCTTTAGGATATCTATCAGCAACAGATTACACACAAGCAGATTTAAATAAGCCAGGATATACAGCAAAAGGATCATATTCAATACCAAGTTCTGCTAAGGTAGGAGTAATCTCTGTAGGTAAAAAAGGACATGAAAGAAGAATAATAAATGTAGCTAGTGGATATAGGGATTCAGATGCAGTAAATGTAGCTCAACTTAAAACATTAGAAGATAGATTAGTAGAACATAATAAGAGATTAGAGAAGGCCAATAAAGACATAAAAGAGACAATAGAAGAATTAAAAGAGAGAATAAAGGCATTAGAGGAAATATAATAAAGACCCTTAGAGGTCTTTTTTATGTATAAATAAAAGTTGGACAAATATTCATTTTCAGCTTTTAGATAATTCTGACTGTATAACATTATACCAATTTAATAGAGAGTCGTTAATTTACTTATGAAAAAACTGCACCTCTAATCTTGTATTCAAGATTATGGGTGCAGTTAATATTATTTATGGTTTAAATTTTTTTTATTCTGCGTTATGGAATATAACATTTGATGTTGTGTATGCTTCAAATCCAGGATTATTTTTCATGAATTTAATGAAGCTTTCGGCATCAGGTAAGAATGAATCTGTACCTTCAGCAGCAGGATCTTTGAATAATTTTCCAAATGTAGCATAACCATCTTTACCAGATGCAATATAGTTGTTAGTTCCAACTACATACATTTTTTCAGGCATTACTTCTTCCCACATTTCAGTTTCTTTGTTGAATATTTCAGCTTTTACTATTCTCTTTCCGTTAGCATCAGGAGTTTCATTAGCTTCATATCTTATTCCAGCACCATATGGGAATGCTCCTGTAGATTTAGTTAAAGCAAAGTTAATTGCATCTTCTAATACTTGTAAAGTATCTGCTCCAGATATTTTAAATGTATATAGAGTGTTTCCGAATGGTAAGTAAGTGTATGCATCATTAAATGATATATTTCCAGAAAGTATATCAGCTCTTACTCCACCTGAATTTTGTATTACATAATCAACGAATTTTAATTCATTTAACATAGTTTCAGCAACGAATCTTGTAGCTATTGAACCATGTTCAGAAGCACCTTTTCTTCCAGGAATTCTGTTATTTGATCCACCAGGCATATTTGGACCTGATATTGAACCTATTACTTGTTTTGCTAATACATCTTTTTCAGCTTTATATTTAGCTAATATTTTAGAAGTATTTGGATCTTCTTTTGCAAATGATATTGATTTAATATCTTTTAAGTGTGATAAAACATTTTGTCTTTCTTTACCTTCTAATTCAGCCCATACTCCATCTTTATTTTTTGCTTTTAATTTATCAGTATGTAATAATACATAAGGATTTTTTCTAGTTATAGATGCTATACCATCTTTAGTGAAATGTATACCTAAATCTCCAACTACTCCTGAATAAGCCCATGCTTCAACTACGAATACAGGTTCTCCGTTAGGGTTTTTAAATTCTGTTGGATATTCATGTATTACAGGTAATTGTAATTTTCTTAATTCATCATTACCGTATAAGTAATGAGAATCACCTGTTATTATTATATCTATATCATTAACTTTTTGAGCTATTTCAAAGTTTTTTTCAGTACCAGCATGTGATAATAGTATAATTTTATTAATACCTTGTGATTTTAAAACATTTGCCATTATTTGTGCAGTAGCAACTTCATCATAGAATTTAATATCTTTACCTGGACTAGATGAATTTACAGTTTTACTTACTGTATCTAATCCTATTATTCCGATTTTTTCACCGTTAATAACTTTTATAGCATAAGGTTTCCATTTGTTATATAAGATAGAACTTTTATCAGGTAAAACATTTGCTGATAATACAGGTATTTTTAATGGTTCTAATAATTTTAATAATCCTTCATTACCTGCGTCAAATTCATGGTTACCTAAAGTGAAATAATCAAATTTACCTTCATTCATTACAGCAGCATCAGCTGAACCTCCAAATAATGTAAAGTATAGTGTACCTGTAATAGCATCTCCAGCATGTAATACTAATGGATTTTTACGAGTTCTTCTTAATTCTTTTATTTTTTGGTTTACTGCTGAGAATCCACCAATATTAACCTTTAATTGTTTACCATCAACTGTAATTCTTTGTTCAGTTGGTTCTAAGTAAGAATGGTGGTCATTGATGTGGATTATACTTAAGTCAATAGCTTTATTTGCTGAAAGACCAAGTGTTGAAACAGCTAATAATCCTGCTAATAATTTTTTGTTCATCTTTATCCTCCTAAATTTAATTCTTAATTATATATTATTTTTAATATATACCATTAATAAATGATTTAAATGTTTTTTCTCTTGTTTCTTGATCTGTTGTATCTAAAAGATATCTTTGTTTATCAAGATATGAAAAGTCGTCAATTTCAACTCCTTTTAGATCTTTATTAAATATAGCTTTTGATAATGCAAGTTTTTCTTTTATTTTAGAACTAGCTGTAATTATTAAGACTCTAACTTCTATTAATGAAAAATTATTTTTTTCTGGATTATCTTTTTTTATTTGTTCATTAATAACATTAAGTATATCTTTATCGTTATCATTGAATAATAATATTTGATCTTTATTTGCTCTTGAATAAATTCTATCTAAAAACTGCTCTGCATTATTATCAGTATTGTTTATATAAATTACTGAATCACTATTTGCATTGAAAGCGACCATAATTTTTTGAATTTGTTCATCAATTAGGCTCTTATCGTTTGTTTTAACAGGTTCAAAATATATGTACTTTATTATTTTAGGTACTAAATTTTTTTCACTTTTAAATACACGTGAAAAAATTTTTTCTATATCTTCAACTTGTTTTTTAAATTTATCAGCTTTATTGAAGTCGATTTTATACATTAAATCTTCATAATATTTTTTCTCTTTTTTTGAATTTATCGAATGAAAATACGTATATTTAGTACTTACTATCTCAAAATTATTTTTATCGTTTTTTGATATAATTTTTTTATTAAAATTATTAACATTAGATAATGCAATCAAGGATAAAAACGATAATAAAAACATTTTTTTCATTAAATATCATCTCCTAACACTTCATTTTAATTATACAGTCAAAATCTTTAAAAATCAATACAATATTTTATTTTATACAAGATAAAAAAATATTTTTGTGTAACCTATTGCAAAAGATTTATAAAAAGGTTATTATATATCTAATTTACATCATAATGGAGTAAATATATATTATACAACACAATATATTGTGTTTTGAAAGGCGTGTCATGAAGGATAAGATTGTTATATATTATGAAAGCTTGACGGGTAATGTTGAGAAGTTCATTTGTAAAATGAAGAATTATGAAAATTTTAAATTTATAAAAATTTCATCTGAAACTATAGTTGAAGAAGAGGGGCATTTAATAACTTTTACAACTGGATTTGGACAAATTTCAAAAAATACAGATGCTTTTTTAACTAATAATGAAAATTATAAAAAGATTAAGACAGTATGCTCTAGTGGTAATATGAATTGGGGTAAAAATTTTGCAAGGGCTGGGGAACTTATTAGTGAAAAGTATGGGATTGAATTTATTTTTAAATTTGAACTTTCTGGAACATTACAAGATGTGAAAGAATATATTAGAAAAATTAAGATATATGAAAAGGAAAGAGAGAAGGACTAATGAAATGGGTTTATTTAAACAATGAAATAATGGTAAAAAATAGCGAAGGTAAATTACAAATTGAAAAAGATAAAGAGGCAGTTTATTCATATTTTGTAGATTATATTAATAAAAATACAGTTTTTTTTCATAATTTAAAAGAAAAAATAGATTATTTAATTGAAAAAGATTATTATATAAATTTTTATGATATGTACTCATTTGAAGAAATTAACGAAGTTTTTAAATTTGTGTATTCTAAGAAATTTAGATTTCAATCATATATGGCGGCATCAAAATTTTATCAAAGTTATGCTTTGATGGATGATACTGGAGAGAAGATATTAGAAAGATATGAAGATAGAGTATCTATAGTAGCTCTTTATTTAGGCCAAGGAAATAAAGAAAAGGCTTTAAAATATGCAAAAATGTTAATAAATCAAGAATATCAACCAGCAACACCGACATTTTTAAATTCTGGTAAGAAAAGATCTGGAGAGCTTGTATCTTGTTTTTTAGATGAAATAGGTGATAATTTATCAGGAATAGGTTATGCTTTTGAATCTGCAATGAAACTATCTTCAATAGGAGGTGGAGTTGCATTTAATCTTTCTAAATTAAGAGCAAGAGGTGAAGCAATTAAAGGTGTTGAGGGGAGAGCAAGTGGAGTTCTTCCAATAATAAAAATACTTGAAGACATTTTTTCTTATGCAAATCAATTAGGACAAAGACCAGGGGCAGGGGCAGTATATTTAAATGTATTTCATTCAGACATATTAGAATTTTTAGACACAAAGAAAATTAATGTTGATGAAAAAATTAGAATTAAATCATTATCTATAGGAGTAATAATTCCAGATAAATTTATGGAACTTGCAAGTGATGATTTACCATGTTATACTTTCTATCCACATACTGTTTATAGAGAATATGGAAAATATTTAGATGAGTTAGATATGAATGAGTGGTATGATAAACTTGTAGCAAATCCTAATGTTAAAAAGAAAAAAATTAATGCAAGAGAATTTTTAGTTAAAATAGCACAAACACAAAAAGAAAGTGGTTACCCATATTTATTTTTTAAAGACAATGCTAATAAAGAGCATGTATTAAAAGAAATTGGAGATGTTAAATTTACTAATTTATGTACTGAAATTATGCAAATAACAGAAGTTTCAGATATTAATAATTATTATGAAGAGGATACTATTAGATGTGGAATTTCTTGTAATTTAGGATCTTTAAATATTGCTACAGTTATGGAAAATAAGTCTATAGAAGAAGTTGTTAAAAATGCTATAGAGTCATTAACTACAGTTTCAAATATTACGAATATAAGTATGGTGCCAAGTATTAAAAAAGCAAATGAAGAATTAAATTCAGTTGGATTAGGTGCTATGAATTTACATGGATATTTAGCTAAAAACATGATACAATATGAATCACGTGAAGCTCTTGATTTTTGTAATGTATTTTTTATGATGATGAATTATTATTCATTAGAAAAAAGTATGGAAATTGCAAAGGAAAAAGGTGTTAGTTTTGTAGGATTTGAAAAATCTGAATATGCAAACGGTAAATATTTTGAAAAATATATAACTAAAGAATATAAGCCAATAACAGATAAAGTTAAAAAGTTATTTGAAGGTATAAATATACCTGGTATAGAAGAATGGACAAGATTAAAAGAAGATGTAATGAAATATGGGGTATATAATGCATATAGAATGGCAATAGCTCCTAATCAATCTACTTCATATATTATGAATTCTACTGCATCTGTTATGCCTATAGTTGATAAGGTTGAAGTTAGAGAATATGGAGATTCTACTACTTTCTATCCTATGCCGTATTTAAATTATGATAATTTCTTCTTCTATAAATCTGCATACGATATGGATCAAAAAAATATACTTAAATTAATATCTGTAATTCAAAGACATGTGGATCAAGGTATTTCAACTATTCTTTATACTAAGAGTAATGATACTACAAGAGATTTATCAAAATTATATATTTTAGCTCATAAGTTAGGGTTAAAATCTTTATACTATACAAGAACTAGAAAATCAACTATTGAAGAGTGCTTAAGCTGTTCAGTATAATGAAAGGAATTAAAATGGAAAAAAAGATATATAAAGCTGTCAATTGGAACACATTAGACAATGATTATGTAGAAGTATTTTGGGAACAAAACTTAAGGCAATTTTGGATAGATACAGAATACATACCTTCAAAGGACATTGATTCATGGCATTCTTTATCTCCTGAAATGAGAGAAACTTATAAAAAAGTTTTAGGAGGGCTAACATTACTTGATACTTTACAATCTCATACAGGTATGCCTAAAATCATAGATCATATTGATTCGTTACAATGTAGATCTGTTTTATCGTATATGTGTATGATGGAATCTATACATGCTAAATCATATTCAACAATATTTACTACAGTTGCTTCAACTGAAGAAATAAATGAGATATTTAGATGGGTACAAAATAATCAATATTTACAATTTAAAGCTCAAAAAATTGATGAATATTATCAATGTTTAAATAATCCTAATGCAACACCAAGAGAAATATATATGGCATTGGTAGCTTCTGTTTTCTTAGAATCTTATCTTTTCTATAGTGGATTCTTTTTACCACTTTGGCTTTCAGGTCATGGACAAATGGTTGCAAGTTCAGATATTATTAAAAAAATAATTGCTGATGAATCTATACATGGAGTTTTTGTAGGGAAATTAGCTCAAGAAATATTTGAAGAAATGCCATTTGTTGAAAAAGAAAGTGTAAAAAAAGAAATAATGAGCTTATTTTATGAATTATACGAAAATGAATTAAAATTTACTGATGAAATATATTCAGATGTTGGATTAACATCTGAAGTTAAAGAATATATTAGATATAACGGGAACAAAGCTTTAATGAATTTAGGATTTAAAGAAGAATTTGAAATTAAAGAAGTTAATGCTATAGTATTAAATGGATTAAATGTTGAAACTACACAGCATGATTTCTTTTCTAAAAAATCTACTAATTATGAAAAAACATTAGAAGTTGTACATTTAAATGATGATGATTGGAAAGAAGATTTTGACACGGATTTAGATATTTAGGAGGAGGAAATGACTAAAAAATATACAATAATGCAAATACTATACTGGGCTATGTTTAGTTCAGTATATGCTTTTGCAAATAGCTTTTTAAGCTCTAGAGGATTTAATTCAACATTAATAGGAACTATTATGGCATTATCTTCTTTTTTTTCTGTTTTATTACAACCTTTAACGGCGAAATTAATTGAAGTTTATAAGGCTATAACAGTAAAAAACTCACTTATAGCATCTATGATGTTAGTTTTGATAAATGCTTTACTTATTAGTTATTCTAGTAATAAGATTATGGTTTCATTATTTTTTGTACTTTTAATAACAGGATTACTTAATGCTCAAACATATATGTATACATTTATATTCCAGTATATAAATAAGGGGGAAAATATAAATTTTGGAATAGCAAGGGGTATGGGATCTGCTGCATTTGCAATTTCTTCATATTTTTATGGAGTAATAGGTTCTAAAATAGGTTTTGAATTTATACCTATATGGGCAACAATATTGTCTTTGTTTGTTATATTTGCTATTATGAGTTTTAAGGATATAAAGAAAGAAACTATAAATAGTGATTTAGAAATTAAAACAAATTTAACGGAATTTTTTTATAAATATAAAAATTTTTGTTATGTGCTTATAGGAATGATATTTATATTTTTTACACATAATGCTTTAAATACATTTATGAGAAATATTTTAGAAAATTTAGGTAGAGGTTCACAAGAAGTAGGTATAGGTTTTATGATAGCTGCTGTAGTTGAATTGCCTGCTATGTTTTATATAGTAAAATTAAATAGAAAATTTGGTTATTCAAAATTATTAAAAATATCAGCAATTGCATTTTTAACAAAGATAGTAATAACATATGTTACTGTTTTAACAGGAAATATAACTTTATTTTATATAGCACAAGTTACACAATTTGCAGGATATGCTATATATGTACCTGTTTCAGTTTATTATACAAATCATATTATGGAAGAAAAAGATAGAATAAAAGGACAAGCTTATATGGCTGTATCATCAACTATAGGATCTATATTAGGTAATTTATTAGGAGGAAAAATAATTGAAGTGTATTCACTAAATTATATGTTATTAGCTTCTTTAATTGCAACTATTATAGGGACCGTAATATTGATGATAAATTTAGAAGATAAGTAATAAATATGACATGTATCTTAAATGGATACATGTTTTTAATAAAAAAAAAGCTAGTATCTACTAGCAGTTATATATGATGGTGAGCCAGCAGGGGGTCGAACCCTGGACACACGGATTAAGAGTCCGTTGCTCTGCCAACTGAGCTACTGGCTCATATACATAAAGAGTATACAATACTTTTTGTTAAAAATCAATAGAAAAAAACAATAAAATATGATAAAATTACTAAATGATATAGGCATACATTTATTATGTATGTTTTATTTTTGAGGAGTAAAGATGAAGAAAATATACATAAAATACAGTTTGATTTCGTTAGGATTTGCAATACTTTCAAATCTTATTTACCCAAAATATTATTTTTTGACATGGAATTTATTTTTAGCTTATATTCCATTTTATATAAGTAATATAAAGAAAAAAAATATTTTTGTTGACATATTTTTATCTTTTGTGGCATTAATATTTTATCCAAATGCAGTTTATTTATTTACAGATTTAATACATATTAGTAATTTAAAATTTTACAAAAGAGGGGCTAAAGTAATTTATTTAATGAATTATTTAGATTGGATAAAAGTATCCCTTATATTCCTAGCTGTTATTATTGCAATGAAATTAAGTTATCTTGCAATAAATAATTATGTTAAGAAGTATAAAATGAGCAAGATTACCAAATATACTTTTTATTTAGTAGTTTCTTTTTTAACAGGTCTTGCAGTTTTTGTTGGAAGATTTATTAGATTAAATTCATGGGATTTATTTATTTATCCAAATAAAACTTTTTTAATATTTATTAATCAAATAAATTCTGGAAATATTAAATACATATTATTATTTTCATTTATACAGTTATTTGTAATAATTTTAGAGGAGGAATAAAATGAAAGTCTATTTAGCAGGTCCATTATTTAATGAAGCTGAGGTAACACAGAGGTTGAAAGAAGGTAAATTATTAAGAGAAAAATTTCCAGATATTGATTTATTTAATCCTATAGAACAACCATTTAATGAGAATAAACAGACATTACCAACTCCTATAGATATATATAGTGGAGATGCAAATGCAATAATTAATTCAGATGTTGTTATTCTTGATATGACTAATGAAGATTCAGGAGTAATGGTTGAATTAGGTCTTTCAATTGCGTATAATAAAAAAATTATTGCAATAAATTCAGATATTAGACTTAAATCAGCAAATAAATATTATATACCAAGTTATGCAATGAATCATTTTGTACTTGGAGGAATACTTAAACATGGAATATTGGTATATTCATTTGAAGAAGCAATGGAAGAGTTGAAAAAATATGATAAATAATAAGATAATAAATAAAAGAATAGTTGCATTTTTTCTTACAATGATAGGAGGTTTTTTAGAAATTTATTCTTATTTATTATTAGGGAAAGTATTTGCAACTACTATTACTGGAAATTTGATATTAATGGTATTTAATTTAAAAAGATTAGAATTAAGTAATGTTACTAAGTATATAGTTCCAATAATATTTTTTTGTTTTGGTGTTTTAATTGCAGAGAAAATTAAATCAAAGGTTACTATTAATTTTTCTAAATTAGTATTATTTTTAGAAATATTAATTTTATCATTTATACCTTTTGTAGGCATACAATTAATTTCAGTATCTTTAATAGCCTTTATATCTGGAATACAGATACAAACATTCAGAAAGATTTCAGATAATGTGTATATGTCGACTATGTGTACAGGTAATACTAGAGCTTTAGTTGAAGCTTTAGTTAATGGTAGAAAACAAGACATTAAAGACTATTTTGTAGTAGTTAGTGGTTTTTTAACAGGAGTTTTATTAGGAGATATAAGTATAATATTTTTTGATAAATTTTCTATATATGTTTGCGTTTTAATACTATTATTAATATTTTATATAATAAAGAAAGTAGGGAAAAATGAAGTTATCAGATAAGGTATTGTCTATGCAATATTCACCTATAAGAAAGTTTGTTCCTTTCGCTGATAAAGCTAAAAAAGAAGGTGTAAAAATATTTGAATTTCACATAGGTCAACCAGATGTTAAAACTCCTGATTCTTTTTTTAATGGAGTTACAAAGTATCAAGAAAAAATAATTAAATATACAAATTCACAAGGACTAGAAGAATTACTTGATTCTTTTGTGGAGTATTATTTAAGATATAATCTTAAAATTGATAAAAATGAAATTTTAATAACTAATGGTGGGAGCGAAGCTCTTCAGTTTGCAATTAATACAATATGTAATAAAGATGATGAAATTTTAGTTCCAGAACCATATTATTCAAATTATGATTCATTTTTAAGAATAGCAGATGCTAAATTGGTTCCTATAGTTACAAAAATAGAAGAAGGATATAGATTACCAAGTTATGATGAAATGAAAAAATTAATTACTCCTAAAACAAGAGCTATATTATTTTCTAATCCATCTAATCCAACTGGAGTTGTATTAAATGAAAGAGAAATAGAGGATATAAAGAGGTTGTCATTAGAGTTTGATTTATTCATTATTTCTGATGAAGTGTATAGACAGTTTATATACGATGTTGATACAAAATTTAAATCATTTTTAAGTTTTGAGGATGTATCAGATAGGGTAATAATGATAGATAGTATATCTAAGCATTATAGTGCATGTGGAGCAAGAATAGGAGTATTTGTATCTAGAAATAAGGAAATTGTTGCTCAAGCTTTAAAATTTTGTCAAGCAAGATTGTCTGTTTCGACTATAGAACAGTATGCTAGTGCTAACCTTGTAAGAGGTATTGATGTATACATAGATGATGTTAGAGCGGAATATAAGAAGAGAAGAGATTTAATGTATGAAAAATTAACTTCAATAGATGGAGTAAAAGCAAATAAACCGGATGCAGCTTTTTATATTTTTGCCTCTCTTCCTGTTGATGATACTGAAGAATTTAATAAATGGTTATTATGTGATTTTAGACATAATAATAAAACTTTAATGTTCGCTTCAGGTAGTGGATTTTATGCAAAGGAACATAGAAATTTAGTTAAAAATGAAGTAAGGTTTTCTTTTTGTGGTAATAATCTTAGAGAGATTGAAGAAGGTATAAATTTATTGGAAATAGCATTAAAGGAATATAATGAAAAATAAAAAAAATGGATATTTGTTAGAAATATCATATAAGGGTAAGAAATTTTATTGTTTTGATGAAATTAAGGATAAAAAAACAGTGAAAGGTTTACTTAAAGAATATCTTTTATCAAAAGGAATAAAGATATATAAAGGGTTACAACAAGCTGGTAGAACAGATGCAAGAGTTTCAGCGTATTCAAACTATATATATTTTATTGCTGATGAATTTGATTTAGATATACTTGATATTGATACAGATATTTCAGGATTAAAAATTAAAAATGTAATAAAAACAAGAAATGATATAGTTTTACCAGATATTGTTGAAAAAAGAATATATATTTATTTTTATCCTAAAAAGTTTTTGAATGTTGATGATGAAACTATATTAAAAAGATGTGAAGAAGTTAGTGGATATATGGATTTTTCTGAGTTTACAAATCATAAGGGTTTAAAATTGAAAAATCACTTTAGAGATATTAAAGTAACTTATTTAGAAGAAAAATTATATTTTGAAGGAAATTCATTTATGCCTCAACAAGTTAGAAGAATGAGTGGATATATTTTAAAAGGTAAAAAAGAACCAATGGATCCTAAATTTTTAGTTTTGGATAAAATTATTTTTAAAGGTGATATTTTATGAAAAAGCAAATTAATAAAGAAGCTTTAATAACAAGTATAATATATTTGATGTATTTTATATGGTGGTATTATTTTGCATATATTTATCCACCCAAAAATGTTGAAGATTATAAATATATTTTAGGATTTCCTGAATGGTTTTTTTATTCTTGTATAGTAGGATTTATCTGGGTAAATATAGCGGTATTTATAGTAGCTAAGATTTTTTTTAAAAATATTGATTTAAATACAGGTGATATAAATGAATAAGTTTCAGTTATTATTACCTATAATAATATATCTATTTATTACTATATTAACAGCATATTATATAAGTAAAAAAGAAAATAAAAATGATTTTACAGAATCATATTTTATTGGAAATAGAAGTATGGGAGCTTTTGTTTTAGCTATGACTGTAGTTTCAACATATATAGGAGCGTCATCATTTTTAGGTGGACCATCTATAGCATATAAGTTGGGTTTAGGTTGGGTATTATTAGCTTGTATACAAATTCCATTAATATTTTTTACTTTAGGAGTACTTGGAAAGAAAATAGCTATAATTTCAAGAAAAATAAAAGCTGTAACATTAATAGATATTTTAAGAAAAAGATATAATAATGAATTATTAATAATTTTACTTTCAGTATTATTGTTAATATTTTTATTTGCTTCTATAATTGCTCAATTTATTGGAGGGGCAAGACTTATAGAAAGCATTATAGATATAGATTATAAAATAGCATTAACAATATTTGTGTTTACAGTTATATTTTATACTACTATCGGTGGATTTAAAGCTGTAACAATAACTGATGCAATACAGGGATTAGTTATGATGATATCTACATTTGTCTTGTTTTTTGTAATAATAAATAAAGTGGGTTCTATGTCAGAAATAACTTCTATTATTAAAAATATAGATCCAAATTTATTAACACCTGATGCTGGAGGAGCAATATCAAGACCATATATATTATCTTTTTGGATTTTAGTTGGTATAGGTATATTAGGGTTACCTGCAACAACTGTAAGGAGTATGGGGTATAAAGATTCTAAAGCACTTCATAATGGAATGATAATTGGAACTTTTGTTGTAGGCTTTTTATTAATAGGAATACATTTAGTTGGATTTATGGGAAGAGCAATTGAACCTAATATTGATGTTAGTGATAAATTAATACCTATACTTGCATTAAAAAATTTACATCCTATAATTGCAGGGGTATTTATAGGTGGACCACTTGCTGCTATTATGTCAACTGTAGATTCATTGTTAATATTAATTTCATCATCTATAATTAAAGATTTGTATATAAATTACATAAACAAAAATGCAAGTGATAATAAATTAAAAAAGATTTCGTTAATTATTAGTATTAGTATAGGTATAATCACATATTTATTGTCAATTAATCCACCTAGTTTGATTGTATGGATTAATTTATTTGCACTTGCAGGTCAAGAAGTTTTATTTTTTGTACCAGTATTTATGGGACTATATTGGAAGAGAGGTAATGATAAGGGGGCTATAGCCTCAGTAATTGTAGGTTTTGTTGTTTTCATATTGCTTGAAAAATTTAAATATTCAATATTTGGTCTTATGAGTATAGTACCTGCACTTACATTTGCATTGATTTCATATATTTTAGTTTCATTTATAACTAAGAAAAATGATGAAAAAATTATAGAAATATTTTTTAAATAATAAAAAGGCGTGTTTAACACGCCTTTTATTATAACTCTACAAATTCTTTTGCAATTTCTGCTGCAAGTTTTACGTTGTTATATACCAGTTGTATATTAGCTTCTAATGATTTTCCATCAGTTATTTTCTTAACTTTATCAAGTAAGAATGGTGTAGAATCTTTACCTTTAATTCCTAATTTTTCTGCTTCTTCTAACGCTTCATTAATAGCGTTAGTTATAACGTCAAAATCCATAGCATATTTTTCTGGTATAGGATTTGCTATTACAACTCCACCATTTAACCCTAAATCCCATTTAGTTTTCAATATATTTGCAAAATCTTTAGGATTATCAATTGCATTATCTAAATTATATCCGCTTTTTATTGTATAAAAAGCAGGTAATTCTTTTGTCTTGTATCCAAGTACTGGAACACCTTTTGTTTCTAAATATTCTAATGTTAAAGGTAAATCAAGTATTGATTTTGCACCTGCACAAATTACTGCAACATTTGTTTGTGCTAATTCTTCTAGATCTGCTGATATATCCATAGTAACTTCTGCATTTCTATGTACACCACCAATTCCACCTGTTGCAAATATTTTAATTCCAGCAAGAGCTGCAATTATCATAGTAGTTGAAACTGTAGTTGCACCATTTAATCCTTTACTTACAACATAAGCTAAATCACGTCTACTTACTTTTGGAACATTTACTCCTTCTTTACCTAAAAAATTAATTTCATCTTCAGTTAATCCTACTTTTAATTTTCCATTTATTATTCCTATAGTTGCAGGAACTACTCCATTTTCTCTTGCAATTCTTTCAACCTCTAAGGCAACTTCAACATTTTGTGGATATGGCATACCATGTGATATTATTGTTGATTCTAAAGCTATAACAGGTTTATTATTTTCTAAAGCCTCTTTTACCACTTTATTAATTTCTAAATATTTTTTCATTTTTCCTCCTATAATTCTATATTAAAATATTTTTTTAAAGTATTATTTAATAAATCTTTTGTTAGACCTTGATAACAAGTACCTATATTAGTGACATTAATTATTGACATAGACATTGAAATTTTAGAACTTTTTTCTATATCATAACCATTTTTAGCTGAGTATACTATACCTGCTGTAAATGCATCTCCAGCACCAGTAATATCAACTGCTTTAATTTTTGGATTATTGATTAATCCATATTTTTCTTTGTTCATATAAAACATACCCTCTTTGCCTAGGGTAATATATATATTTTCAATTCCTTGATCTAAAAGTTTTTGACCAGCTAATCTCATAGTTTTTTCATCTTTAATTTCAACTCCTGTTAAAAGTTCTGCTTCTATTTTATTTGGCTTAATAGAATGAATTTTATTAAGAATGTTTTTTATTTTTTTTGCTTTAGTAGTTGAAACTAAATCAACTATAATTTTTTTATTAAATGTAGAAATATATTCAATAACATCTTGACGTAAATTTGTATCAATAACTAAAACATCAGCTTTTTTAATATATTCTTCTTTGCTTTTTATGTAATCTATATCTAATTTTTCTAGTATAGACATACTTGAAATTGCTACTATCATTTCATTTTCATCATTTAATACAGATAAATAAGTTGATAAGGACTCATTAGGAATTATTAAACAATTAGACATATCAACTTTTTTATTATTCATATATTTTAATAATGAAACAGAAAATTCATCATCACCTATTGGTGCAATAAACTTTATATTTAAATCTAAATGAGAAAGATTTTCTGCAATATTTCTTGCTACACCACCAAATCCTTTTTCTATTTTACCAGGATTTGAATCATTTAGTATAATAGAATTTTCTGAAAAACCTTGTATATCAATGTTAGCACCACCTATAATACAAATCATAAAGCACCTCTTTTATTTATATACCCAAAGTCTATCATATATTTACATATATAGTCAATTGATAAAAATATTCATTTTAATGAATAATAAAGTTAATATAAAATATTAATAATACTTCATTGACAAAAATACAGGGGGGGGGGTATAATAA